>NZ_JBHYGR010000137.1:0-25565 GCF_042738155.1 Kitasatospora sp. NPDC059088
AGGCGGTAGGCCTCGTCGGGGGAGAGGGTGCGGCAGATGGCGTCGGCGAGTTGTTCGACGTTGTGCCAGTCGACGTGGTCGAGGTCCGTCTCCGGTGCGGCCACCGTCGGCTGCTCGTCGGCCGGGGTGAGGGCCCGCTGTTCCGGCATCGGGAGGGGGGCGGGGTTTTCTGCGGAAAATTGGTCGGCGCCCGGAGCCGGCTCAGGACTCGGAAGCGGACTACGGAGTGCAGGTTCCGACCGGTCGGCAGCGGGCTTCGGCGTGACCACCTCGGCGGCGGGCGCAGTGGGCTGGGGAGCCGGGGCCTGTTGAACCACCGGCTGCTGCGCCGGCGCTTCGGCAGGGGCCTTGGCCGCCGCCTTGGCCTCCAGCTTCGCTGCGCGTCTGGCTGTCACCGCGTCGGTGTCGGCCTGGAGCAGCTGCTCCAGCTCGGCGGTCTGCTGGTCGAGGGTCATCGTTTCGATGCCTTTGACGGAGCCGAGGCGGCGGGCGACGTTGATGGGTAGGCCGTCTTCGCCGCGGGCTTTGGCGCGGATCTGGCGTTGGAGTTCGGGGTGGAGCTTCAACAGGTTCTTGCGGTGGGAGATCCAGCTCTGGGACCAGCCCTCGGCTTGGGCGGCGTCTTTGGCGGTGGGGTATTGGGAGACGATGAGTTGGACGGCGTTGGCTTCTTCGACGGGGTCGAAGTCCTTGCGGGCCATGTTCTCGTCGAGGGCGGCGCGTAGGAGGGTGGCCTTGGTGTGGGCGACGGTGTCGTCGACGACGACGAGGAGTCGTTCGCGGCCGTAGAGTGCGGCGGCGGCGCGTCGGCGGTTGCCGTTGACGATGACCACGTCGTCGGGGCCGGCGCCCAGGTGGTGGCGGTCTTCGGGCCACAGGCGCAGGTAGGCGGCGGGGGTGACGGCCAGGCAGCTCTGGAGTTGGCGGTCCTTGATGCTGGCGAGGTCGGAGAGGTCGCCGAGTTCGTCGCGGGGGTTGCGGGGGTTGGGCAGGCAGTGGGTGGTGGGGATCCACTGGGCGGGGGTGTCGCCGCCCGCGGGGGTGTGGTCGACGCCGGGGGTGTCGACGACGGTGTCGGCGGCCATGGAGGCGAAGGAGACGCGGCGCCCGGCCATCAGCGGCCCCCGTATCCGAGTTCGAGGGAGAGGCGGAAGAAGTCCTCGCGGGCGCGGTAGGCGGTGCCGCTCTCCTTGTACTGGGTGACGACGGTTCCCTCGGCGACGGCGCGGGAGTGGATCTTGTAGCGGCGTAGGACGGTCTTGGCGTGCGGCCATCCGCGGGCGGCGATGTAGGCCTCGGTGTCCTCGAGGTCGGCGCGTCCGTCGCGGGGGTCCCAGTTGTTGACGACGACCCGGTAGGGGATGCCCATCGGTTCGATGACCTTCTGGATGGTGCGCGCGGTGGGGTCGAAGCACAGGGGTTCGGTGATCATCGGGACGAGGACGTCGTCGGCGATCTCCAGGGCGCGGCGCAGGATCTCCTCGTCGGCGAGGGTGCCGGGGGTGTCGATGAAGATGTGCTGGTATTCGTCCTTGGTGCCGAGGACGTCGAAGGTGCAGGCGGCGAGGTTGACCGTGGTGGTGGTCTTGCCGACGCCGCCCTTCTGGTTGGCGATGACGTGGATCTTCGCGCCGGTCCTCTTGAGGTGGACGAGCTGTTCGGCGTGGTCGTGGGCGGCCATGAAGTCGAAGGGGAGGTTGTCGCCCACCCGTTCGGCCCAGACGACGGCGGACCCCTGGGGGTCGGTGGACACGACGAGTACCGATGGCTTCATGTTGTTCCGTTCTCTCCGTGGGCTTCCCGGGCGGCGTTCGCCCGGTACTTCGGAATGCCCGCCGTTCAGAGCCGTGGACGGTGGACCGCAACAGCATTCCAGATGACCGGCGCCGGGCCTGACACGACCCGCGCGTGTCGGGGGCCCGTGCGCCGGCGCCACGGGACCCGCCTCCCCGGGCAGGGCGTCGGGCCGCCTGCCGGGCTCTTCGCGTCTGCGGGCCCCGGCGGGTGGCGGGCACCCGGGACGCGGACGCCGGGGCGGGGCACGGGTGCGCCGGCCCGCGCGTGTGAGCGCGGGGCACGGCGTCCGCGAAGTCGCCCGGCTCCCAACGGGCGTGCGGTCGCGGGGCCCGGCGCCCAGGGTCGTCCGGTGCCCGGGGACGGTGTGCCGTGGCGCGGTGCCCGGCGGTGCTCCATGGCCGGCGGGCCGGTGCGGGCCGCCCGCCCGCCGGGTCCGGCTCGGGAGGCACGGTCAAGAAGTTGCAAAGACGTTACATCACTACACGTCAGGAAGGCCTCCCCGTGCCAGCGGGGCAGCGGGTGAACATTGCGCCGCACATTCTCGGAAAGCCCTCCTCCCCGCGCCAGCGGGAGTCAGCGGGCTGCCAGCAGGACGCTCGACCACTCGTCGGCCTCCTCCCCGTACCTGTGGGGTCGGCCGAGCATTGTCGTCAGCGGGCGGCTGTCCATGGCTTCCTCCCCGTAGCCGCGGGGGTGGTCGGGGCGCATCGGCGCTGCGGACACGGCTTCAACTCCTCCCCGCGGCTGTGGGGTCGGCCGACGGCCGGCGTGCGGCCGAGGACGCCCAGCGGATCCAAGCCGCCCGCCGCCCGACCGAGCGGTAGAGCGGGCCGGTCCCGAACCCGCACTTCGGTGACTGCGGACGGGGCGGGCGGTCACGCTGGTGCTGCGGTCGTGAACATCCGTCGGCTACGGCTCCGAACCATCGGAGTGGAGGTCTTCACCGGCCCACGACCTCGCCCACTGCCCGCACTCGTTCCGCATGGCGCCGCGGAGACCAGGCTCGCTCCCGAACCGACCACTACCGGCGACAGCGGGTCGCCGCTGTCCGCCGCAACCTCGCCCACCGGCCCACTGCGCCCCGCGTCACGGTTCTCCATGACCGGGATCCTGGTACGGGCTCGGACGGCGCAGCTCAGGGGTCTTGAGGAGCCGTCCCTGGCCGGGGTCACCCGGCAAGCGGTGGGGACCGCCGGTCATAGGACGGCCGTCGGCTCGGTGAGCGGTCCCCGACCGTGCTGTGAGGTCATCACGAGCACTTTCACGAGTCCGGAATGCGGCTCACGGTGTTGCGCCTCGGATATCTTTCCTGGCGGGAGGTATGTGATGTCTGAGATCTTCGCGGCGGTGGACGCGCTGTTGGCCAAGGCCCGGGACGGTGGTGACCTGCCGGAGCCGGTCGAGCGGGAGCGGCTGCGCAAGGCCGCCGGCCTGACCCAGGTCGAGGTGGCGCAGGCCCTGGGGACCCGGCGGGAGACCTTCGCCAAGTGGGAGAGCGGCGCCGCGCAGCCGCGGGCTCCCAGGCGCGGCGCCTACGCCTTCCTGCTCGCGGGTCTGGCCGACCTCCACGGCACTCGGGGCCCGGACGGCTGGCTCACCCTCGCCCGTCGGGCCCGCCCCCTCGCCACCGACACCGGCGTCTGTACCGCAGAGGGGGAGTGACCCGCTGATGGATCGGAAGTCGTACACCGTCGAGCTCGCCGGTCTGCGCGGGCTGCGCGCCGAGATCACGGCCGCCGAGAAGACGGTCGCGGCCGCGCAGAAGGAGCTGGACAGGCTCACTGCCCAGCGCGCGCGCCGGGTGGCCGGGCTGGCGGGGTACGAGGGCGCCCAGGCCGCAGCGGTCGCGAAGGCCTCCGGGCTGTCGGTCGGCGACGTGGTGCGGATCGCCCCGCTGCTGGACCCGACCCCGGCCGCTGTCCGCGCCGCTAAGGCCGACGACCAGGCTGCTGCCGCGCCCGCCCTGGTGCCCGTGGCCGCGCCGGTCGACGAGCCCGCCGCTGCGGTCGCTCCGGCGCTGACCCGTCCGGCTCCCGTACTCGAGCGGCCGGCCCCGGCCGCACCGCTGGCCGAGGCGCCGGCCGAGGTCGAGGACCAGGCCGTCGCCGAGCTGCCCACCCCCGCCGCTGCGCTGGTCGTCCCGGCGGTCTCGGTCGCTCCGGTCGCTGCTGCTGGTCCGCGTGAGCTGCCCGTCCTCCCGGAGGGCCCGGCCGGTGCCCGGTTCGAGGCCGTCACCACGGGCCTGGTCTCCAAGCGCCCGAACTTCGTCCAGCAGGCACGCTCGACGGTGTTCCTGGACGCGTCGACCGGCGACCTGGCGGTGCGCGACCGGACCGTGCGGCTCGACCTCGGCGCCCGCACCCCGGGCGAGATCCTGGACGCCGTCCTGCACGCCTCGCCGGGCACGGAGCGGATCTACATCACCGCCGGCGCCCCCTGGCACGACGGCGCCGAGCGCTACTCCACGCTCAAGGACGCGGTCGCCGCCTGGCTGAATACGCCGTCCGAGCGGTGGGCCACCGCCGTCGGCTCGGGCCGGGACAAGCTCGCCGGGCACTTCGTCCACCAGCGCCAGCCCGTCGGCCGCTACGCCCCGGCCGCCGCGCCGGACAGCGGCAGCACCGAGATCCGCTCCATGGGGGAGTGGTTCGACCCGGACGGCGCCGACGTGACGACCTGCCGCCAGGCGTTCACGCTGCTGTGGCAGGCGCTGCGCCGCCACTGGGACGACGCGGTCCTGATGGGCTCGCCGTCGCAGACCGGCCGGGACCTGTGGTCGCGTACCGTCCCGACGACCGGCAAGTGGGCCGGCGGCTACCCGGTGCTCTCCGAGGAGCTGCGCGGGCTGCTGCACGCGACCGGCGGGCAGGGCCGCACCGAGCTGATCCTGCCCCCGCGCGTCCCGGAGCAGCTGCCCGCCCTCGTCGAGTACGACCGCACCTTCGCCTACGCCAAGCACCTGTGGAAGTCCCCGGTCGGCACGCCCCGTCGGATCACCGCCGCCGCGTTCGCCGCGATGACCGAGCAGGAGCAGGCCAAGGCCCTGATGTCCTGCTCGCACTGGAACGTGCGCGTGACCGTCCCGCAGGGCTGGAACCACGTCGGGCTGCTGCCCGCCCCGGTGACCGGGGACCGCGCCTGGGTCTACCCGTCCGAGCCGGGGACGACGTTCACCACGTGGGTGGGCGGCGCGGAGGTCCACCTGGCGCTGTCCAACCACCTCGCCCCGTGGCGGATCGAGGTCCTGGGCGGCCTGCTCTTCGAGGACGGCAAGCCGCTGGACGAGTGGGGCAAGCGGTTGAAGGCGGCCTGGGCGGACCTGACCAACCTCTCCCGCGTCCACGGCGACGAGCGGCAGCGCCAGGCCGCCTACCTCGCCTCCCGCGCCGTCCGCAGCGTGCTGCTGTTCGGCCTCGGCGGCTTCGCCCAGCGTCCGCGCCTGGTCTCCGGCACCACCCCCATTGGCGAGACCCTCCCCGCCGGGGTGGAGATCCTGGGCCAGGACAGCGAGGTGGTGACCTGGCAGCGGCAGGCCGGCTTCTCCCGCGACCCCTACGCGCACCCCGAGTGGGCGGCCTACGTGTGGTCGGGGGCGCGGGCGGCGCTGCTGGACATGAAGTACCGGCAGGGCAAGGAGGTCGTCGGCTACGCCGGCGCCCTGCACGCCAAGCCCGGCACGGTCGTGTACTTCGGCACCGACGGTATCGCCCTGACGGAGCGCCAGCCCTGGCCCTACCGCGGTGAGCCCGGCGACTACCTCCTCAAGGGCCACCTCACCGGCCCCATCGAGCACCCGACCAGCCAGGAGCAGTACCTCAAGCTGCGCGTCCTGGGCCGCGCCGAACTCTCCGCCACCGAGAAGGGAGCTGACCAGTGAGTCCGGCCGACCCGAACCACCCGAACCAAGCCTGCCGCCCAACCCAGGAGCTGAACGGCCACGACGACGCACGCCACAGGACCCGCGACGGCCAGTTCCCGCTGGTGCTGTACCGGCACGACGGCGAGCTGATGCTGCCCGCCGCCCACGCCACCGCCCTGCTGCGCCACGTCGCCGAGACCGTGCGGATGTGGCGTGTGAGGGGCGAGGTGCCGTTGGACCTGATGACCACCGCCCGGATCTACGACTCCGTGGTGCGCTACGCCGCCGACCTCGACAACGCGATTGCCGCGGCCGACGCCGGCGACCGGACCGGCCATGGCGTGGACCGGGCCGCGGCGGACGAGCTCGTGCGGGACCTGGCCGAGCTCGCCGACGCCTACCTCGCCGACGGCGAGCCGACCGAACCGCGCCTGCCCGCGGCTGGGGCCTGACGGGCATCCGCCCGCGACCGAACCTGACACCACAGCGAAGGAGTTGACCAGTGAGCCCGGCCGACCCGAACAGCCCGAACGAAGCCGCCCGGTTGACCCAGGAGTTGCTGGACCAGGGCTACACCAAGCGCCAGGTCGCCAAGCTGCTGGGCAGGGACGCCAGTCTGGTCAGCCAGTTCTTCACGAAGGGCAAGGGCGCGAGCATGGTCGGCGCGCTGCGTCAGTTGGTCCGCGCGGTGCGCGGCGGCGAGCGTGACATCGAGGCGTTGTCCGGGATCGCGGAGGCGAACACCAAGCGGCGCCGCACCAAGACCGGGCAGAAGGCGCGGGTGCGGGGCAAGGACACCGTCGGCGAGGCCGGCGGGTCGATGGCCGGCCGCGCGGGCAAGCAGGCCATCCGCTCCGGGGCCTCCCACCTCGCCCCGGTGGTGCACGAGACCGGCCAGGCAGGCGGCCGCCTGGCCTTCACCGTCCGGATGAAGGCCGACCAGTACGTCTACAGCGCGGGCTCGGAGAAGGACTCCGGCGGCATCCGCCGCGGCTTCATCCCCCGCTCCGACGGCACCGAGGAACGCACCTACGGCTCCAGCTCGACCGGCGGGTTCGACGCAGCCGAGTGGTCCCAGCGGGTCGCCGACCACCACGGCGACGTGACCGAGGCGATGCGGGAGTGGCTGGTGGAGACCGGCCGCGCCGTCGAGGACGCCGACATCGCCTACCTCGAGGTCCGCGGCTGGATCCCCGAGGACCAGCAGTAGTCCGGTCGGCCTCTCCCCATCCATGACCTGGCCCCGGGGAGAGTCCGACCGCACCGACCCTCCCACAGCACCGCCCGCGCCGCCCCGACGTCTCAGCATCCGAAGGAGAAGCACCGCCGTGGAGACCACCACCGTCGCCGAGCAGGACGTGCTGGCCGGGCCGCGCGCCCAGGCCGTACCGCCGGTTCCGGCGCAGCCGTCCGGCACGGTCAACCCGCTGCCGCTGCACTGGTTCCAGAAGGATGCCGTCGCGGCCGCGGTACGCGAGGTGAAGGACGGCGGCCGCGCCACGGTGGTCGCCGCGACCGGCTCCGGCAAGACCCTCATCGCGGCCGGCTGTGCCCGCCGCGTGGCGGCGAAGGGCCGGGTGCTCGTGCTGGTGCCGACGATCGAGCTGCTGGAGCAGACCGCGGAGGCCTGGTCGCTGCGGGGCGGACGCCGAGGGCTGGCGGTGGCGGCGTGTTCGCGGGAGGAGGCGCTGGAGAGCGCGGAGGCCGGCGGCCGCGTCCACGCCCAGGTCACCACCCAGGCCCCGCGGATCGCCGACCTGGTCGCCAAGGAGAAGCCCGGCGAGCCGGTCACCGTGTACGCCACCTACGCCTCGCTGGAACGCATCGTCCAGGCCCACCAGCTATACGGCCTGCCCGAGTGGGACCTCGTGGTGGTCGACGAGGCCCACCGCACGGCCGGTTCGGAGGGCAAGGCGTGGGCCGCGGTCCACGCCGACGACCAGGTCCCGGCGAAGCGCCGGCTGTACTTCACCGCCACCCCGCGGATCACCGACGACCGGCGCGCGAAGGACGGCCTGGCCGACCTCACCGACACCGACGGCCAGGCGCTGCCCGCGCTCTGCTCCATGGACGACGAGACGATCTACGGCAAGACCTGCTTCACCTGGACCCTCGGGCAGGGGATCGAGCACGGCTACCTCGCCGACTACCGTGTCCTGGTCCCCGTCGTCACCGATGAGGACCTGCGCGACCTGCTGAACCTGCCCGCCGTCGCGGACCTGCGCTCCCAGCGCTCCAACGAGGAACTGCTGCGCCTGGCCCTCCAGGTCGCGGTGCTGCGCGCGGTCGCGGACCTGGGGCTGCGCCGCGTCATCACCTTCCACTCCCGGGTGTCCGGGGCGCGGGAGTTCGCCGGCACCCTGCCCGCCGCCGTCGGCCTGCTCAAGGACGCGGACCGGCCGGAGCGGATCTGGGCGAAGGCGGTGGCCGGCACCGACCGCCTGCGCGAGCGCCGCCAGGCGTTCGCCGAGTTCAAGGCCCACACCGGCGAGGACGGCGAGGAGTGCGGGATCCTGTGCAACAGTCGGCTCCTGTCGGAAGGAATCGACGTCCAGGCCGTGGATTCGGTGTGCTTCGCGGATCCGAAGTCGTCGGTGATCGACATCGTCCAGGCGGTGGGCCGGGCGCTGCGTCAGTCCTACCGGCAGGGCAAGGTCTCCTGGATCGTCATCCCGGTCTACCTGCCGACGCCGGAGGTCGGGGACGACACGGCGGCCGCGGACCCGGCCGAGGTCCGCGACGCTGGGGAGGCGGTGAAGGCCGAGGCGGACGCCGGGATCGAGGCTTCCTCGTTCCGGACGATCTGGCGGGTCCTGCGGGCGCTGGCGGCGCATGACGCCCGGGTGGTGGGCCGGATCACCGAAGTGCGCGCCCACCGTGCCCAGCCCCGGCTCACCACCACCGTGGCCGAGGCCTCCGCCGACGGGGCCGCCGGGGCGGGGGAGGGCGGCCAGCCGGCGGTGGAGCAGGGGTCGGCGGTGGACTGGCTGCGGATCGACGCCCGCCGCCACGCCGGGGCGATCCTCCAGACGATCAAGCTGCGGGCGTTCAACCCGCGGGCGGTGGAGTGGCAGCGCATGCACGCCGTCGCGACCGCGTTCCGCCTGGAGCACGGCCACCTCGACCCCACCGACCGCGAGAAGCACGCCGGCCTGATCTCCTGGCTGGACCGGCAGCGCCACCTGAACGGCCAGGGCCTCCTCGACGCGGCCCGGGTCAGCGAGCTGGAGGCGCTGGGGATGATCTGGTCGAAGCACGCGAACGCCTGGGAGCGCGGCCACGCCTATGCCCGCGCCTGGGCCGCCCGGCACGGCCACCTTGCGATCCCCGCTGCGGAGAAGCTGGACGGCTACGCGGTCGGGGCCTGGATGCGCCGCCAACGCCGCGCCGACAACCTGACCTCCGAGCAGACGGCGGTGCTGGACGGCCTGGACGAGCTGTGGCGGTTGGAGCCGGACTGGAACAGATCGTACCGGCGCCTGCTCGCCTACCTGACTGCTGGCGGCACCCTGGACGGCCCCGTCAACCGCACCGGCCTCGGCGACGACCCCGCCTTTCGGCCCGGGACCTGGCTGCGCAAGCAGGCGACGGCCCGCACCGACGGGAAGCTGACCGACCACCAGGCCGCGCTCCTGGACGCGCTTCACCAGCACGAGGCCGAGACCGTGGCGGGCTGATCCCGCCCGCACACCCCTGCCGCACCGCTCTCCGCGACCCCGGAGCTGCGGAGGGGCCGGCAGTCCGCCCCCGGCCGCCACCACCCGGTGGCGGCCGCCGTTGAACCGCGCAGCCGATGAAGGGGAGGCACCGATGCCGGAATCCGTGACACCATCCCCACCCTCCTCCCCGGACTACCAGGGGACGCCGGACCACCGGCACGTGTGCCCTGGGCAGCCGCAGCCGGGCGGCCCAGGGCACACCCCCCGTACCCACCGAGGAGGACACCCGTATGCCCGAGTTCGACCCGTCAAGGCTCCGAACCGCAAGGCCCGGGGCGGGAGCCCGGCCCACCGCCCGCTCGCGGGGGGCCCGATGACGGACCAGCACAGCCCGGCGGGCTGGAACAGCATCGCCGACCACCACGACCGGATCCGCCACCTCGTCAACCGTGGCGCCGACCTCGTCCCAGCCACCGGTTCCACCCTTCCCGCCCTGAGCCTCGGGGGGATCTCGGCCACCCTCCACATCGACCACTACGGCGTCACCCATCTCAACCTCCACACCGACCAGGCGGACGGGGCCCTGCGGCAGACCGCCGACGGCCGGCTCCCGGTGCAGCTCGACGTCGATCACCACACCATCGCCTGCTGCTGGCCCGGCGGACGAGGGCCGGGCGCGGATTCCGGACTGAGCCACCTCACCGAGCTCACCACCGACACCGTTGCCCGGCACACCACCATGCCCGCGGCGACCATCGTTTACGGCACCGCGACCGGCCCCCTGCCCCGCCACGCGTCCACGAGCCGCATCCGCCACGTCGTCCTGGACGTGCTCCACCACGGCGGATCCGCCCACGTACTGGCGACCGGCCTCATCGCCCTCTCCTACCCGGGCCGCGGAGACGCGACGGTCTACCCCAACCCGACGGCCCAGCAGCCGCGCTGCCGACGCTGCGGATCATGGAGTGCCGAGCACGGAGAGAGCCCGTGCCCAGGCTTCGAACCGATGACGGCCACCGACGGCGACGTCTGCATCCGCTGCGGCCAGCAGCGGGCCGAGCATTCTTGGCAGCCGAGCGCCGCCTGCGACCACTACGCCGACGACCCCTGGTGGGACGACGACGAAGGGGACGACGAAGACGACGAAGACCCGGACAACTGCCCGTACTGATCCGCTCCCCCGCAGCCCGTCGCACGCCCGAGGACCCGGCGAGCTCCAGCCCCCAGGCGTGGCCGGGGCGGGTCCGTGGCACCGCACGGTAGGGGAGAGGGAGAGCCGGTCAAGCCCGGCCGGGAACGGGCTCCACGATGACCGGCGGGCCCGTGGGCGGGCATGCCCTACACCGTCCTGCCGGCCGGTCAACCCCCTTCCGGCCTGCGGGAATCCGCCCCCGGGACGACGACGGCCGCCACCCCGCACGGGGTGGCGGCCGGAAGGGGAACTGCAGCCCGTCGTGCTGCTACGCCGTCGCGGCCGGGGGCGTCTCGTCCACGTGCATGAGCGCGGTGCGGGCGGCGACGCGGTCCCCGGCGGGGAGCTGGGCCCAGAACGGGTGCTCCATCACCACCAGCGCGGCCTGGCGTTCGGCCTCGACCAGCCGGGAGGACTCGGCGTACTGTTCCTCGCCCACCCCTCGCAGCATGGCCTTGAGGTCACCACCCCACGGCGGCAGACCGGCGAGGAATCCGCTGCGCTCGGCACGGGCCGCGACCAGGGCGCGCTGCGCCTGGCGGAGGTCGTCGGGGTAGTCGAACGTCATCTGCTTCGCGGCCACCAGCAGATCGTACGTGCGCCCGAGGAGTCCGGCGGTCGGGCGCACCGCCGTCGGGGCCGGCCGTCCGGCTGCCGGGCCGCCCTGCTGTTGGACGTCGCCGGTTGCGGGGTTCGGATCAGCCGGCGGAAGGGATGCTGGCGGCCGGGCAGCCGAATGACAGCAAGTACAGGTGTGAGTAGGAGTGCAGGCTGACGTACGAGACCGTGTTCCTGAGAGGGATGTCGCCGAACCAGTCTGCGGTGGTGCCGCAGGCCGCGTAGAGGATCTCGGCGTCGCTGGCGGGGGCGGCCGCGGCGGGTGCTGCGGACAGTGTGCCGGTGGCCAGGAGTGCGACTGCCAGGCATGCGGTTGCGCGCTGAACGTGCTGCATCAGGACTCTGGTCACGGTCGCTCCTTCGAGGCCCGCCGGGCGTAGGCGTGTTCGCGGTTCCCGGCGCTGCTTGTCCCGTCGATCTGACGTACAGCCGATTCCATCAGTACCTGTTTTCGAACCCCGAAGTAGCAGGCCAGCCGGGGGTTGCCCGAAAAGCGAGGTTTGAGGAAGCGTTCGCCGAACGGTTGCTGTGACCGTTCGGCGAACGGAACCGCTGGGGGCGCATGAGACGCGTGTGGCGTTCTTCATGAAGACCAGGCGCCAGAGGCCGGCGAAGTCAGTCGGTGGCCGGAGAGCCTTGATCGTTCTCAAGGTCGCCGGGGCGAACTTGGCCAACTCTCCGCCTGCAAGCAGGCTACCGAAGTCCCGTCAGCCAGGGGTTCGGAAACAGGTACTCAGCGCGGTGCCGGTAGCGCAGCTCAAGGAGCCCCTTGGAGCGAGTCCTGCCAAGTGAGGGGTGGAGGGTGTGACCTTGTGGCTGTGGCTGGGTTGTTTTGGGTGTTTTAGGCGTTTATCGGGTGCCCTTGAAGTGCGGTTCGGGGTGGTGTCCGGGTTGGGGTGGCGGCCTGCGGGGGCCTGGTTCTGGTAACGTTCCGTGTTCGCTGTGTGCATGTCATCCGAGTGGTGGGGGTGTCGGGTGCCCTGTGGAGTGCGGGGGTTTTCGGTGGCGGGTTTCCCGGGTTTTCCCCGTGGTTTGTGAGGCGGGTTTACGGGCTGGGTTGCCGGGGTTTTCCTGCTGGTTTTCTGGCTGCTTTTCCCTGTGGGTTTGTGTCGGGTTTTCCGGGGTGTGGGGACGGGTGTTCCGGTCCGGTGGCTGTCCGCCCGCGGTCCGGGCCGGTTTGGTGTCGGCGTCCTGATGGTGGCCGCCGCCGGGACGCCGTCCTGGTCGTCCTCCTCCCTCCGCTGCGCCGCCCGCGGCCAGGACGGCGTCCTGCTCGTCCATGGCCGGTCCGGCCGGTCGGGCCGCCGCGGCGGTGGAGATCCGGGTTTCCTGCCGTGGGTCCGGGCCGTTCCGTTGTCCTGCTGTCCGGCCGTTCCGGAATTCTGGAACGGCCGCTGGCTGGGCTCCGTTCGTTGGGGCCGTCCTGCCGCCGCCCGGTTCTGGGTGTGTGTCTCAGTTGGCCGGTTTGTCGTCGGATGGCTGGGACGGTCTCAGGGTGTTCGTCCTGGTGGGGGTGTTCTGGGTGGGGGTGTTGGGACGGGCGTCCCCGCCGTCCTCGGCGCCGTCCCTGTCCTCTGACAAGCGATCTTGACCGATTGACAACTGACCTTGACTGGTGAGCCCAGTGCGGCAGTTCTGCCCCTGGGCTCACCTTGGCGGGACACGCCGCGACCTCCCAGGAGGCCGATAGGCTCAGGTTCTATGACTCGAAGGTCAGCGAGTGCGGCTTCGCACATTGAGTATCCACCCGTCCGCAACGCGATGGACTATCTGGACAGTGTGGTCGACCACCTCGCAGATGAGCCGGAACCCCGTGACCTGAAGTACGCCGTCCTTCACCTACAGGCCGCTGCCGAGGTACTTCTGAAAGCACGGCTATTGCAGGAGCACTGGAGTCTGGTCTTCAAGGATCCTGGCCGCGCAGACCGCGCACGTTTCCAGAGCGGAGACTTCGAGAGCTGCGGGACTGCCGAAACCATCGCTCGACTGCGCGGCATCGTTGGCCTGGAGCTCCCCAGATCCGCTGAAGACGAGCTCAAGAAGCTCGCCGCATGGCGCAACGCACTTCAGCACTTCGGCCTGACAGTCCCCGCCCAAGCTGTGCAAGCCCGTACCGCCGTCATCCTTGACTTCCTCTTGCTCTTCATCAACGAGCACCTCATCCCAAACCTCAACGGGATAGACCTCGAGTACGCCAACGAGGGCGAGTTTTACATCCTCAACCGGCTCCACAGCTTGAAGGCCCTTACCAAGGCTCGCATGGGCCGTCTCCTTCCTGCCCTAGCCACACACGCTGAACGAACTGTTGACTGCCCCGACTGTGGGCAGCTTGCTCTGGTCGTCGGCTCCACGCCTATTCAGTGCCGCTTCTGCGGCGTAGAGCACCACAATGCCGAAAACTTCGCCATGTTCTACGTCGGCGTCGGCCTGGGCTTGGAATGGGAACCAGGCTACGAGAACGTCGCCGACTGGCCGATCCGGACCTGCGCCAGCTGCACTAGGCACGCTCTGGTCCTGGAGGCCGGAACCGCAGCTGCCCCAGGCGAGCACACGCCCCTCTGCTTCGCCTGCGGCGCAATCGCAACCACTGAATGATCCGAGCACGGGCTCCTAGGAAGAAGCACCTCCCTCTGCCCCGTTCGGTCAAGATCGCTTGGCAATCGGTCAAGGTCGCCTGTCAGAGGCCAGTCCCGGCCGCTGTGCCCTGGAGGCGGTCCGGTCGGGCCCTGAGGTGTGGGTCGCTGGGGTTGTTGTGGGGGTGCGCGTCACGGGCAATGGTTGTGGCGCGCACCCTGACCGCGATCCTGCCAGGGGAGGCCGGCTGTTCCTGCCCCGGGGGTTGTCGGGTGCGGGTGCCCCGGGGTGTCCGCGGGGCGGAGCTCCACCGCCGAGTTCCCCGGCCGGGCTCCGCCCACGGAGTTCTGCGGCCGGGGCTGGGCCGGGGGGCGGTGGGTCGGGCCGGCTCTGTGTCCGGGGTTTCCGGGAGGGGCTGTGGGGCCCGTTTTCGGGCGTTTGTCCTGCGGTGTTGTAGGCGATATCCGGGACGATTTCCCGAGGGGTCGTCAGGCCCTGACCACCGTCGAAGGCCTGAGCTTTCTTAGGCTTCTTTCATGGGGGAGTCATTCCGGCTTTCCCCGGCTCGTTCCCCCCGGTGCTGTGCCCTGGTTGTCCAGGGGATGTATCCGGGTGTTTTGCGGGGAGAGTCGGTGTCGATTGTAGGCCGGTGTTCGGTGCGGTTTCGGGGAGGAAGCAAGGGTTGGTTCCGGGTGTTTGACGACGGGTGTTCTGGTGTGTGTTCGCCGGGGTTTTAAGGGGGGCTGTTCGGTGGTTCTCCGTGGTGGTATTGCGGGTGGTTTCCCGGGGTAGTCCGTGCGGGTTTCCGGGGGGTCTGCTTGGAGGCTTTCACTGGGGGTTTCTCGGTGGTACTGCCGGGCCCCGTCCACGGCGTCGTTCTGGTGACGTTCTGTGATGATCGGCGTTTGGTTTTCACTGGCTCGGCATGGCTGTTCACCGGGGTGGCCGAGGTTCTTTTCCCTGGTCACGGGTGTCCGTAGCCGGGGTTGGTGAACGGTGGAGCCGGATGCGCGGTGAAGTGTCGCGCTGTATCGCGGTGAAGAGCTGGCGCTGATCGTTATCGCTGACCCCAGGGCGTGGTCTGTGACCGTGGTCCTGGAGCGGGAGCTGCGCGGCTCGTAGCTTTCTATGGAGTGTTCTGTCTCTCGGAGCCCTGTGGACCGAAGACCCGGGCCACACAGTGATCGAGAAGATCACCGAAAGCTTGAGCTGAATCGATGTCAGGGGTCGGCAGCGCTCCCGCGTCGTCGATGGTCGCGATGAAGTCGATGTCGGCCCACCCGCCACGGAACAGAACGACCGAGAGCTGCGCGTCGCCGGGGCCTGTGATGAGGATGCCGATCGAGTCGGGTTCGGTCACCGAAGACCGGTCCGTTTCGAGGCGCTGTGGCCACGGCGCGGCCTCGTCCCGCCAGCTCACGTGCCCGACTACCAGCCCCCGGCGCTCCCAGTCCGTCCTGCGTTCGGCGACTTCGACAGCCGCGTGATCAAGATCGATGACTCGCTCCATGTGCAGATCATGACGACCAGCGAGTGCGTCCTCTACCTGTTTCAGCCGGCGCCGGCCATGCCTTCACCAGCCCGAGCACATGCTTCAGTTCCCGACGCGATGTGCGGGGGCGGTCCCCGGGGCTGGTGAAAGGGGCCCGCCGCGGTGGTGAACAGCGGGAGCCGAACGCTGCTGCCCGTGGCAGTGGAGACCTGTGGGGATCGGCGTCCGGTGAAACATCGACTGCGGAGCTTCCCTTCGATCGTGTGCTGTTGTGCGGCGTGTCGGGATGTGGCCAGGTGTTGGGGGACAGCCTGCTGCCGACAGCGAATTCGCCGAGTTCCGCGGACTCGTACCCTTCAGCAAGTTGGGGGTGTGGTGGTAGTTCCTGATCCGCTCGGGCCGGTGCTGGATCGGTCCGCCGCGGTGGCGAGGTTGATGGATCTGGACGGCCGGGGTGAGCTGACGACTGCTCATGTGCGGCTGGTCGCCTCGTCTCTCGGGGTGACTGTGCGGGCGGTGTGGTACTGGGTCGCCGCGGCGCGTAAGGAAGGCCGGTTCTCGCCGCGCCCCCGCACGCAGCTGACCGTCACCCCGGAGATCCGGCGTCTGCTGGCGTTGTGGGGAGGCAACGTCTCGGCCGTCCACCGTGAACTGGTGACCCTCGCGGCGGACGACCCCGATACAGGGCCGGTGCTGTCGCTGTCGGCACTGCACCGCGCGGTGGTGCGGGAGTTGTCGGTGGGGGAGCGGGCCGGTCTGCGCGGCGGGGAGGCGGCCCGGCGGGCGCATGACGTGTTCGGGAAGCGGCCGGTGTTGTGGAGGAACGCGTGCTGGGAGGGCGACCACAAGCATATGCCGGTGCAGGTCGATGTCGAGGGCGAGTTGGGGTGTCCGTGGATCACGTGGTTCATCGACTGCGCCACCAAGTACATCCTCGGCCTGGCAGTCACACCGCACGCCCCGTCGAGGGACGCGGTGCTGGCGGCGCTGCGCACCTCGATCACCCGTACCGAACCGTTCGGCCCCGCCGGGGGCCTACCCGCCCTGGTTCGTGTCGACCGGGGCAAGGAGTTCCTGTCCACCACGGTGACCGCCGCGCTGGGCGCGTTCGCGGTCCCCGTGCATGACCTGCCTGCCTACACCCCGTACTTGAAGGGCACGGTCGAGGCGCTGAACGACGCGGTTGAGGAGATGTTCCTCGTCTCCCTGCCGCGCTACACCCACCGCCAAAGGCTCACCGGAGGCCGGCTCGCCGATCCGGACGCGCCGCCGCTGACGTTCGCCGCGTTCGTCGCGCTGCTCCTGGACTGGGTGCGCTGGTGGAACACCGGGCACCACCCGTCCGCCCTGGGCGGCCTGACCCCCCTCGAAGCCTGGAACGCGGACCCGACGCCCCTGCGCGACGTCCCGCCCGAGCACCTCGCGTTCTTCGCCCTGGAGGACGACGGCCGCACCCGCACGATCACCACGAACGGCATCTCCTGGCGCCGCCATGCCTACATCGCCCCGTGGATGGTCGGCCACACCGGCACGAAGGTCCGCCTGCGCCACCTGCCGCACCACGACGGCGAGATCGAGGTATTCGACGCGTCCACCGGCCGCCACCTTGGCTCCGCTCATCTCGCCGAGCAGGCGAGCCCGGAGCAGGTCCGTGCTCTGCGCTCGGCCCGCACCGCCGCCGCCCGCCGGCTGCGCGCGGACCTGAAGGCCGCGGAGAAGCTGCGCCGTCGACGGTTCGCCGCCGCGACCACCCCGGCCCCGCCGCGGCCGCTCGGCACCCTGACCGCTGCGGAGGCCGACGCCGAGCTCGCGGCAGCCGACGGCCGGGACCTCCAAGCGCTGGCCCTGCCCGGGCTACTCCCGCACGCCCCGGTCCCGGACGGATGGGTCCTGCCCCGCACCACGGCGCATGCCGAGCCCGAGCGCGCCGACGGCGACCCAGCGGATCCACCGGCCTGAACGGCCGCAGTCCGCACCGCACCGCAGTCGCACCCGTGTCCGCCTACGACCCGTTTCAAGCCCCGCTCGTCGCCCTGGCCCGGCCGGCCGGGCCGTGACCCCATTCAGACCCGCCACCGGCCCCATCTGCCTGCCCGTTCCTATCTCTTGAATCCGTAGGAGCCCGCATCGTGACCACCGCACCCGCCGTCCGTCCCGGCATGCTGCCGCCGGAGCGCGCCGATCACTACCTGCACCTGGAAGGCGCCTGCACCGTCGCCACCGAGGCGCTGCGCACCGCCCGGGAGAACATCGCCGCCACCCTGGAGGCCCGCGCGATGATGTGCATCTCCGGCGCGGCGGGCAACGGCAAGTCCCTGTCGGTGAACGCCTCGCTGCGCCTGCTCGCACCGCACAACTCCTACCGGATCGCGTTCCGGGCCCGCCCCACCCCGCGCGACATCCGCCACGAGCTCTTCCGTGCCCTGGGCCTGCCTGGCGAGCCGCCCGCACGCCCGATCGAGTTCGACGCCGTCCTCAAAGACGCCCTGGCCCGCGGCTTCCACGTGCTGGTCTGCGACGAGGCCCAGTGGATGTCCAGGGAGTGTTTCGAGTACTGGCGCTACCTGTGGGACGACCCCGCAACCGACATCGCCGTCGTCTTCGCCGGCGGTGACGGCTGCGCGAAGGTGCTGCGCCGCGAGCCGATGCTCGCCTCCCGCGTCTACATCTGGCAGCAGGCCCGCCCGCTCACCCTGCCCGAGGTTCTGGCCACCATCCCCGCCTTCCATCCGCTGTGGGGGGGCGTGGACGCCGATCTGATCGCCCTGGTCGACAAGCAGGCCGCGCACGGCAACTTCCGCGAGTGGGCCCGGATCACCAAACTCGCCACCGACGGCCTGGCCGCCCAGGGCGGCACCCGTATCGACGAGCACCTGCTGCGCCAGGTCTACGACCGCATCGGCATCAGCACGTGAACCCGCGCCCGGTGCCCGGTGTCACTCTGGCTCTCGACCCGGGCGACGACGCGGCCTGCACCAGGGCGGCGCTGGCCGCCCACGACCCCGCTGCTGGCCGTATCACCGTGCACCCGACTCCGGGCACCACCCGCGCCGACGACCTCGCTCTCGACGTCCTGGCCGCCCTCGACAAGCCCTACACCCCGCCCGGCCCCTGGAGCAGAGCCCACGGCCTGCTGTGGGCGGCCACGGCCGCCTGGATCCTCGCCACCCCTGCCCGGCACGTGACTGTCCTGCGCGCCCACCTCCTCGCCCCACCCACCTGGCGGCTCCTGCTGGACCTGCAGCAGCGCACCGGCATCCACCTGACCCTCGTCTGCCACCGCACCACGCCACCCGCCCTCACCGCGGCCCTGCACCAGACAGCGCACACGACCACCACAGGCCTGCCCCCGCACGCCCTGCCCTGCCCCCAGCCGAGCACGTCGCTGCCGCCCATCCCGCGCGCCTCCAGCCTCGACTGGCTGACGATCCCGACCCTGACCCGCCTCGCCCTGTCGGACATCCCCGAACCCCTCTGCACCACCTGCACCCCCGCACCGCCCAGCACCAAGGGACGCCCCCTGCTCGACAGCCTCCCCAGCGAGGCCGTCCAGCGCATCCACCGTCTCGCCCACCCCCAACACGCCGCAGCGCTCGCCACCGCCCTCGTCACCGGCGCGCCCTTCCACCACCTCGCCACCGCCACCCCCGCCGACTACCACCCCACCCGCGCCACCCTCACCCTCCACGCCCCACCCCACGGCCGAACCCCCGCCCGCTGCGCCACCTACGGACTCCCGCCCTGGGCAGGCCTCTTGCTGGACGCCACCGCCCACTACCTGAGCCTCACCACAGCCGGCACCCGCCTCCTCGCCCCGCCCGAGCACTCCCTGGCACCCCTGCTGCAGAGCGCCGAGCACTGCCGACTGCGCCCGCCCCAGCACCCCCACCCCACGAAGCGCCCAACCCGCTACGCCTTCCCCGGAGCGCTGCCGGACGGCCCCGACTGGACAGCCTTCGTCGACATTCTCGACCTGCCACCGCACCTGGCCGGCGCAGTCCAGCGGCGCCGCCGGCTCCAGGAAGAGGGCACGCGCTGGCGCGAGTGGGAGCGCATGTACGCCGATGCGGCCGCCTTCCACGCCGAACACCACCACCTGGACCCCACCGACCCCGACCACGACAGCCCCCTGATGACCTGGATCGCCCGCCAGCGCCACCTCAAGGGCTGCGGTGAACTCGCCCTCGCCCGTATCACCGAACTCGACGCACTCGGCATGATCTGGTCGAAGAACGCAGGCGCCTGGGAACGCGGCCACGCCTACGCCCGCGCCTGGGCGGCCCGCACCGGACACCTCGCCATCCCCGTCAAAGCAACGTTGGACGGCTACGCCATCGGCGCCTGGATGCGCCGCCAGCGCAAGGCCGCGGGCCTGACCGACCACCAGCACCACGCCCTCGACGCCCTCGACCCGCTCTGGCAACTGGAGCCCGACTGGAACCGCTCCTACCGCCGCCTGACCGCCTACCTCGCCGAAGGCGGCAGCCTCACCGGCCCGGTCAACCGCACCGGCCACACGAGCGACCCCCACTTCCGCCCCGGATCCTGGCTACGCAAGCAGAACCGCCTCGCCTCCACCGGAGGGCACACTGCCCAGCAGACCGCGCTGCTCGACGCCCTCGGCCCCTGGCAGACGACCTCCCCGCCACAGCCCCACTGACAAAGGACGGAAGCGACCCGCAGCCTGTTGCGGAAGGGCGCCAGGACCCGCGGTTGCGACCCGGTTCAGTCGGCAGAGCTTCGCAGCTGCGCCACCAGACCGGATCAGCCGATCACCCTGGCCCGTTGTCAGAGCCGGGTGGCAGGCTGGTCGGATGATCAGTCAAAAGCTGGCTGTGCAGTGCCTGGCCGAGGAGATGCGCGGCTGCCCGGTCCCGACGGTGCCGGAGCAGTTCCAGCGCAAGCGTTTCGCCGAGCACGATTTCGTCTTCTTCGGGCATGTGCCGGTGCGTGCCCACAAGCTCGCAAACCGGTGGCAGTTCGACGAATCCGAGGTGCGCACAGCCGGGCGCACCATAGTCGCGCTGTCGTGGGACCCCAGCGACCTCGTCGACCCACGGCCGCACAGTCCCGGCAAGCCCAAGCCGGCGACACCAGCTCGCACAGGCTGGAGAGAACAGATCCGTCGCTGGGCCGACCACGCGGGCTTCGTTATGCGGATGAAGAACGGCTGCTCGTGTGGAACGTCCTGCCAGCGCCGCTCCGACGGGTGGGCGCTTCCCTGCGGCCTGACCCCCGAGGGCCTGCTCCAGCGCTGCGCCAACCACTCCATCGCCTGCGTGCTTCCAGTCCCCACGCTGGTCTGGTCGCACGACACATGGCTGATCCCGCGCACCCTCGCTCTCATTCTCGACCAGTGGGAGGAGGCCGAGACCGCGCTGGCTGCCAGCAGCCACGTCTGCGGCACCTGCGGCGCGCACAGCACGGACTCGACCTGGCACACATCCACCACCAGCGGCTGGAAGGTGATCTGCCCCGCCTGCGCCGCCGCAGGACTGCGCCGCTACCAGCAGGAACTGGCAGGAGCCACCTACGCGGGCGTACGAGAACGCGGGCCGCGGGCCGAGGACTTCCTGTGCGCGATATGCGAACCGGCCCGGCCCGCAGCCGCCTGGGACCACTGCCACGAACACGGCCTAATCCGCGGACCCCTGTGCGGCAGCTGCAACACCATGGAAGGCCAAGGCAAGGAATTCCTCGCCCGCAAAGGCAGCGTGCAGCACCTCCTGAACTGCAACGACTGCCGCGCCCACCGCACCCTGCCACCGCACCACAGACTCGCCGCGCTGCGCCGCCACCTTCACCTCGAACGAGGTCTTCAGGGGTGCGATGTGCCGATGCACATGTGCGTGTCCGTCACCGAGGTCGCCGACAGCGGATATGAATGCACGGTCCGCTGTTTCGGGCAAAGAAGCTCTTCACGTCTGCGTCTGACGGCGGCTGAGGCAGAGCTCATCCTGGCCCGGACAGCCGAGTCCGGGATGCTCTGAGCGCCGGGGCGCACAGGCCCGCGCGGCGGCGGACCCCGTCCAAGCGTGAGCTGGTGGCCGCGCTGGTCTCCGCCCTGGACGAACCTGCACCTCGTCGAGGAGCGCGGCATGTGGGTCGTGCGGCTGCCCCGCGCCCTCGCGCGGGAGGCGAGCTGCTCGGCGTGGCATGCTGCCTAGCATGGTCGACACTCCTGATTTCAACGCCTCGGGCGGGACGTGGTCGTTCGCGACCGCACGTGAGCCGGCCGAGTTCCCCGCGGTCGAGGTCGAAGGCGTGCCCGGTGTCGAGCACGCCGGGGGAGCGGGCCGTACCCTGTGCGGGATCCGCGACCGGTACCTGAAGCTCTTCCTGCACCACTTCCAGCCGCGGGCATTGGCCTCGTGCCGCAAGTGTCGAGCGCTGGCCGAGGGGGCGCCGTCCCAGCCATGCGGGCAGGAACGCCTGCACGACCTGCTTCTCCAGGAAGCCGAAGACGGGCCGCTGCGTACGGACCTGCTCGCCGCGCTGCGCCGGGGTGCGCGGATCGCGATCTGGATCACCGGCCCGGCAAAGGACCTCACCCGCTTCCACTCGCGGATCGACCGGATGACGGAGGAGGCCGGCCCGGCCGCCGAGGCGCTCGCAGCGGCCAAAACCTCCATCACACTGGCCCGTGTCGAGGACACGGACCGGCACTACCTCGTTGTCCTGTCGCCAGACGGCCGCGCCCGCATCGCGCGCGGAGCGGTGGCTGGCTCTCCTGCGGCTTAGCCCCTCCTCCGACAACACCAATCCTGCGGGGCGCTGCCCCTTCGTCCGGTCCGCGCGACCAACGCTGCGCTGCGCCCGTGCTGGACGTGCCGGGGCTCGATCGGGGGAAGAGCGGGCTCCTCGCTGGAGCTGCGGGAGAAGGTGGGCCGGACCGGCTGGAGTGCCCGGAGTGCGTACAAGGCCTGCGCCGCAAAGGACTTGGGCCCGCTGGTGCTGCCGGTCCCGACCAAGCGCGAGCTGGTGGCCGCGCTGCTCTCCACTCCGGACGATCCGTGGTGGGAGGACCGCGCGCGCTGCACGCGAAGCTCTACCCGGTGAGGGGCCGTCGAGTGTGACCTGTTGGTTGTGGTGGGCGTGTTTTGTCCTCGGGGGCCAGGTTGTCTGGACCTTTGGTTGTGCCTATTGGGGTGGTGGCGAGGGAGAGGTGGCCGGACTGCTTTGGTGACTGTGTGTGGTGGCGAGGGAGGGTTGGGGTCGGGTCGGGCCGCTTGGGGGGGCGGGCTCGGTGCCGTGGGTTGTTTTCGGGGGTTAATTCCACCGGGTATTCCGCCCGGTTGTTTTGGCGGATTGGTTGCTGGTGGTGATGTGAGTTCGGGTCGGAATTGTGGGGCGGGGCGGTGGAGGCCCCGGGGGCCTACGGGCTGCCCGTCCCGCCGAGCCCTGCTGCGGTCGGTGCCGTCGGGAGTATGGAAGCCTGGCTCGGCGTTCGCCCCGGCAGCCCGGTCGTCGTCCTCGGCGGCGGTCCCGGCCGCTGTCGCCCGCTGGCCGCCGTCCGGACCGGGCCGGCTTGGGGCGGGGCTGCTGGCGTGCTGAGGGTCTGTCAGGGCCACATGTGCTGAGCACGCAGTCGCCGCACGCGTTCGTCCGCTCGTTCCAGGTCCTCGCGTGTGGGGTCGGGGCCCAGAACCAGCAGGAGGTACGGCGCGAGCCCGTCGAACGCCTCCCGTACTTCCGACAGGGCGCCCCGGTAGGCCCTGCGCCGGCGCAGGGCGGGGTCGCACATCTCTTCCCATTCGAGTTCGTCGCCGGACGCCCCCGGGTCGATCACCAGGTCGCTGTCGAATCCGTCGAGCGGGACCTGTGACTCCAGTGCCCGGCGCAGTGCCCGAAGGGCCGTGTCGGCCCGTGCCACGGCTCCGTCGTCGGTTCCGGCCTTGCCGGGCCCGGTGTCTGGTGCCTCGGACAAGCCGGGAACGGTACGGTCCGGCTGCGGGAGCATCCCGTGTCGGTTCAGCACGTCGAGCAGGGCCTGGTAGGCCGTGTCGAACCGGTCGCGGGCCGCGTGCAGGCCGTCGAGCTGCTGGCGGCGCTGGGGGACGTAGTCCGTCAGGACCCGCCACGGTGACCCGGGGTCGGGCCCGTGCATCCCCTCCAGCTCGAGCTCCAGTGCCATCGCCGTCTCCTCCACCACCGTGTACGCCTGGTGCAGAGCCGGGTCGATGAAGCCGACGACCTCGGCGCGCAGCTCCTCGCAGGCGAGCGTGAACGCGTCGTCGACGCTGGTGTGGACGCGGTCCATCGGCTTGGCCCGCAGGGTGCGCAGCCACGGCTCGTACGGGGGCAGCGCGGCCAGGAGGCGGGCGGCCTTCGCGGCGTCGCCCGCCGCGAAGGCGCCGTTCCCCGACTCTGTGCCCGGGACGTCCCCGCTGCTGGCGTCCTGAGGCTGCCCCGCGGCTACGCGCCCGCCTTCCTCCCCGCTACCTGACCGCCGGGTCCGGGCCCCTCGGACGTGCGCGTCGCCGGCCGTGCCCCGGGGCACGCCCATGCCCTGGCGCCGTTCACGCTCTGCTGACCGACGCAGCCTCTCCCACTCCTCGACGCCCTTGCGCGGGCGACCCGGATCGCGCCTTTCGGCGAGGGGCTCCAGCACCTCTACCAGGGCGCGGAGCACCTGCGGGTCGGACGGTACGGACTTGCCGTTGAACCACTCGCTCAGGGACGGCTTCTTGAACTTCACCGCTCGGGCCGGGTGTTTCTCCGACCAGATTTCGCCGAGCCTCATGATCTCCGCCAGAGAGCACCCCGAGGCCTCCTTCAAGGCCTGGAGCTCCCGCCCGAACTCCTCCATCGCTTCCCCCACCGCGCGCTCCCCTCCGGCTGCTCCGAACGCTCGTCGAACCCTAGCCGAACCCCCCACGACCAGGACGGACACACCGTTCGTCACCCAAGCGCCTCGCCGGACCCCTTCCCGAACCACTCGACTGCTCCATGCCCGGCCGGCACACCGCCGCCCCGACCTCAGGAGCACCCACGTGAACGCCCACCGCCTCGCCACCCCTGTCCGCCGAGCCCTGGAGGCCCTGCACGCCGCAGCCCGCCGACCGGTCGTCACGGCCGTTCTGAACCTGCTGTGCACGGCCGCCGCCCGAGCCATCGCCGACACCCTGCTGCACCCGCTGCTCACCACCACCGTCCACATCCTCACGAACACCCTGCCGCACCCCTGACGCACCGCCCGGCCAGGACATCGCCCCGGTCGGCGGCGTCCTGGCCGGCCGTCAGGCCGCCCCCGCTGCGCTCGTTTTGGCCGTCCGGCCGCTGTGCCCGTGCCCGCCCTGGCCGCCCGGTGCCGCGCCCCGCTGCGCCTCGCCCTGGCCGCCGTCCTGGTCTGGTGTTCGGTTTGGTGTCGCTGCTCCGGGAATTGCTCGGGTGATGCTGGACGGGATTTCCTGGACGGTCGGGAAGGGCGGTCGCCGTGTCGTCGTGGAGGGCCGTAGGCCCCTTTCCGGTGCGCCTGGATTCGATTTCTGTCCGCTGCGCCCCGCAAGGCTTTCTGATTGCCGCCTGAAAGAAAGTGGAAAGAAATTCGCATTCTCGCCTGGAGCGCGGCCGGATAGAGCCGTGATGGACGGTTTCCGCGAGGTTGCTTGTTCTCCTCCGGCACCCGTCAGGGAACCTGTAGGATAGCGCTGTGCGGAAGCCGTGGAAACGCTGCTGGATTCGGTTCGGATTCCGGTTGGGAGTCTGCGGTTGAGGGCCGGTCAGGGGCCGCCGTCCGGGGTGCTTGTGAGGGCCCGCCACCCGGGGCCGGGAGATCCCGGGCCGGACCGGTGGCCCGGGGGTGTCTCTCGAGGGCCGCAGGCCCCGTCCCGGAGGCGGAGGATGGGCCGCCAGCCCAGCAGCCGCAAGGCGAAACCGCCCCCGAGCGCCCCACCGGCCGGGGCCGAGGGAGGGCTCCCGGGGGTGGGGTTGTGACTGATACCGGAAGTCCGCGACACATCGTCAACGCCGAGGGCCGCAGGCCCCGGCCGGCACCCCGCCCGTCCGGAGGGATGGGCTGCTACCCGAATTCCGCGTCACATCGTCAACGCCCGCCCCCGGGCGCAGCCCGGGAAAGCCCTGCCAGACAATCGGCCCGTAGGGCCGTGAAAACACCGGCCAAACAAGACCGGAAAGACGACCGGCTGACGGGCCGTAGGCCCGGCATAATGCCACCCAATAGGCGGAGCGCAGCGACGCCCCACGCCAGCCACGAACCACCCGAGCAAACCCACGGATTCGCCGCAGGCGAATACCCCCCAACCCCCCCCCCCCCCCCCGGGGCCCCCCCGGGGGCCCCCCCCCGCGCCCCCGCGCCCCCCCGCCCCCCCGTTTGTTTATAAATAAAACCCGGGCCCCACATCCCAAAAAAAT
>NZ_JBHYGR010000138.1:0-22252 GCF_042738155.1 Kitasatospora sp. NPDC059088
CGGGGGTGGTCCCCGTGGGGGGTTGGTCGCGCCCGCCGGGGCGGGGCGGGGGCGGGCGGGTAAGGCCCCCGGGCGGGCCGGGAGCGTGCTGCCCCGGCCGGCCCCTCGGCGGTTCCGGTGCCCTGCGGCGGTTCCGGTGCCCCTCGGCGGTTCCGGTGCCCCGCGGGGGCCCGGTGCCCTGCGGCGGTTCCGGTGCCCCGCGGGGGCCCGGTGCGGATCAGTGCATCGCGATGCCAGCGCTGTCGCCGCTCGGCAGGTCGCTCGCCTTCGCCTTGACGACGAAGACCGCGATCAGCAGCGCGATCCCGGCGAGCACCGCGCCGACGATGAAGCCGTGCGAGATCCCCTGGGCGAGCACCGAGTTGGCGGCGTCGGAGCCCGGGAGGAACTCGTGGTGCTGTTCGAAGTAGCTGTGCTCCGCCGGACTGCCGTTCTGCAGGAACGCCGGCATCTGGAGCTTGCCCTCGGCGGTCGCGTAGTGCGCGAAGACCGTGGTCAGGATCGAGAGGCCGAGCGAACCGCCGATCTGCTGCATCGAGTTGAGCAGACCGGAGGCGGCGCCGGTCTCCTCGCCCGGCACGCCCGCGACCGAGAGCAGCATCACCGGGACGAAGATCAGGCCCATGCCGAAGCCGAAGATCACCGTGGGGCCGAGGACGCCGTCGAGGTAGCCGCTGTCCTTGCCCATCTGGGTCAGCCAGGTGAGGCCGACGGTGACCAGCAGCGCACCGCCCGCCATGAACGGCTTCGGGCCGTACTTGGCCTGGAAGGTCGAGGCGAGCTGCGCGGCGATGATGATCGCCACGCTGATCGGCAGGAACGAGACACCGGCCTTGAGCGGGCTGTACCCGAGCGGTCCCTGCACGAACAGGACGACGTAGAAGAAGATGCCGAACATGGCCGCGGCCAGGCAGAGCATCATCACCAGGCCGCCGGTGCGGTTGCGGTCGGCGAACAGGTGCAGCGGGGTGATCGGCTGGTCGGTGCGCCGCTCGATCACGACGAAGGCGGCCAGCAGGACAGCACCGGCGGCGAAGGAGCCGAGCGTCAGGGGGTCCGACCAGCCGTCCGAGGCGGCCCGGATGAAGCCGTAGACGAGGCCGACCAGGCCGAGGGTCGAGGTGAAGGCGCCGGGCAGGTCGAAGCGGCCCGGGTGGCGCTCGGACTCGGCGATGTAGCGCGGCGCGGCGATCGCGATCAGCGCGGCGATCGGCACGTTGACGAAGAACACCCAGCGCCAGTCCAGGTACTCGGTCAGCAGGCCGCCGGCCAGCAGGCCGATCGCCGCTCCCGAGCCGGCCACCGCGGAGAAGACGCCGAACGCCTTGTTGCGTTCCGGCCCCTCCTCGAAGTTGGTGGCGATCAGGGCGAAGGCGGTGGGCGAGCAGATCGCGCCACCGATGCCCTGGAGCGCGCGGGCGGCCAGCAGCAGCGTGCTGTCCTGGGCGAAGCCGCCCAGCAGCGAGGCCAGGCCGAACAGCAGCGTGCCGAAGATGAACACCCGGCGGCGGCCGAGGATGTCGCCCGCCCGGCCACCGAGCAGCAGCAGGCCGCCGAAGGTCAGCGTGTAGGCGTTGATGACCCAGGACAGGTCGGTGGTCGAGAAGTTCAGCGCGTCCTTGATGTGCGGCAGCGCGATGTTCACGATGGTCGCGTCGAGCACCACCATGAGCTGGGTGGCCGCGATGACGGCCAGGGTGATGTTCTTCCCCCGGCCCTGGCCGGTCTTCGGTGGTGGGTTCTTGCTGAGCGTGTCGGAGATAGCCACGAATGTGCCCCCTGCTGGCTACGCGCGCGGTGCGGTGGGTGCGATGGGTGTGGTGGGTGTGGTGGTGCGCTCGGTGCGCGGGAACTGCGGTGCGTCAGTGGTGTGTCGGCGGTGCATCGGTGGTGCTTCGCGTGTTCGGGGGCGCAGCGGATCCGCCGCCCCGAACGCGCAGCTGCGCGTCGGCGCAGACTGGGAAGGAACGATGCCGTTCACTAATCTGGACGATAGCCTGGGCTCGATAGTGAACGCAAGCGTTCCTTAAGGATGGTGGCAATGGATCGGTTGATACGGCGACCGGCGGCGGACCGGGCGCCCGGAGGGCCCGCCGTGCCGCTGCCGTCCGGCGGACTCCCGGCAACGCCCGGGGTGTCGGGAGGGTTGGCGGTATCGGCGGTGTCGGCGGTATCGGGGGTGTCGGGTGTGCCGGGGGAGGGGGCCGAGCACTGCTGCCCGGTGCAGGCCGTCCGGGAGGCGCTGGCCCGGCCGGTGCGGCGGCGGGGGAAGGAGTTGGAGAACGCGATCTTCGAGGCCGCGCTCGACCAGCTCACCTCCGGCGGATTCGCGCGGCTGACGATGGAAGGCGTCGCCGGTGCGGCGCGGACCGGGAAGGCCGCGCTCTACCGGCGCTGGGCGTCCAAGGACGAACTCGTCATCGACGCCCTGGACGCCACTCTGCCACGCCCCTACGGCATCCCCGACCTCGGGTCCGCCCGGGCCGAGTTGCTGCAGCTCATCGAGCTGTTCACGGACGCGATCTGCTCCCGGGCGGGCGCCGCCCTGCACGCGCTGATGGCCGAGCTCTCCCAGCAACAGGCCGAGGTGTTCAAGGACTTCATCGTGCAGCGGGTGATCGGGCCGACCAAGGACAGCATCCTGGACATCCTGCGCCGCGGCGTCGAGCGCGGCGACGTGCGCCCCGACGCGGTCACCCCACTGGTCGCCGACGTCGTCCCCGCGATGCTGATGTTCCAGGTGAAGGTCGCCGAACGCGACCTGGCCCCCGACTTCGCGGTCCGGCTGGTGGACGACGTGCTGGTCCCGATGGTCCGGCGGACGTAGCCGGTCCGGGGCCCGTGCGGGCGGGCTTAGGCTGGAGAGCGCCCCACCGCAGGGGGGCCGCACTGCCGAACGGAGTCCGTGATGCCCATCGTCCCGCCGACGCACTCCGTCGAACGCTCGCTCCGCCGGGCCGGCGCCAAGGTCGTGGTCGGGCTGGACGAGGTGGGGCGCGGCGCCTGGGCCGGACCGGTCACCGTCGGGGCCGCCGTCACCGGCCTGCGGAAGCCGCCGGAGGGGCTCACCGACTCCAAGCTGCTCACCGAGCTGCGCCGCGAGGCCCTCGCGCCGGTGCTCGCCGACTGGGTCACCGCGTACGCGTTCGGTCACGCCTCGCCGCAGGAGTGCGACGAACTCGGCATGACGGCGGCGCTGCGGCTGGCCGCCGTCCGCGCGCTGGAGGCGCTGCCGGTCGAACCCGACGCGGTGATCCTGGACGGCAAGCACGACTACCTCGGCGGCCCCTGGCGGGTGCGCACGGTGATCAAGGGCGACCAGTCCTGCATCTGCGTCTCCGCCGCCTCGGTGCTCGCCAAGGTCCACCGTGACGGGCTGATGGCCGAACTCGGCGAGACCTGCCCGGAGTACGGCTTCGCGGACAACGCCGGCTATCCGTCCCCGGTGCACCGTTCCGCACTGGAGGAGTTCGGCCCCACCGACCACCACCGGCTCTCCTGGGCGTACTTGGACGCACTGCCCAAGTGGCGCCATCTGAAGCGCGGTCGGGACGCCTTCGGTGCCGGTCAGGGATCCGCCGACGAACAGTTGACGCTCGGTTTCTGACGGTCCGTCTGGGATTGCCCGGGGTGGGGGTGACGGAAGTCCCGTGCCCAATGGGTGGGGCGCCCGTGCGCGTTCGACCGGCATTTGATAGATATCCGGGTATGCCTGTCTTCCCCGAGGAGCCGGAGATTCACGAGAGCCTCCCGGGCCCCGGCGTTCCCTTCCCCCGCGAGTCGGACGCACAAGCCCTCCACGCGCCTGCCAACGGCGGCGCACCCGCCACCGCACCCACCACCGCCGCGCCGCTCCCGGTGCCCGGCCCGCGACCGGCGCCCCGTCCGGCACCGCCGCGTGCCGACCGCCCGGGACCGTCGCGCCTGATCCCCAAGCCCGGTCCGGCACCGCGCCGCCCGGCCCCTGCCCCGGCCCCGGTCGCGTCGTCGGCCACGTTGCCGGCCCAGGCCACGTCGTCGGCCCCGACCACGTCGCAGGTCGAGGTCCAGCGCATCGCCGCCACCCCGGCGCAGGCGCTGGAACGCGCCGACGACGCGGTCGACCTGCTCCTGGACTCGGGCCGCAACCCGGGCGAGATCCTGGTGCTGACCGTCGGCGACGCCCACCCCTGGCAGCAGCACGAGCTGTCCTTCGGCGAGGAGCGCTACTGGGCGCAACTCGCCGAGGGCGGCGACGTGTTCTACGCGGACGCGGCGCCGGCCAGGCCGGTCCGCCGCGACGTGGTCGTCCTGGTGGTCAACGGCGGTCCGCCCGCCCGGGCCGCCGAGGCGTACGCCGACGCGCTCGGCCGGGCCAACGCCCTGCTGCTCGTGTGTGGGGAGGCCGGCCCGGCCGCCACGGCGGCGTCCGCAACCGCACCCGCGCGTCCGGTCAAGGCCTGACCGGAACTCCGACCGTCGTCCTCGCTCCGGGTCCGGTGCCTACGGTGCCGGGCCCGGGCCCGTCCGCACGGCCGGCGGCCCGTGGCCGAGGCCCGGACCGAGTGCTGAGGGTCAGGCGCCGAGGACCGAGCGGTGAGGGCTGCGCGGTGAGGGTCCAGCGGTGAGGGCCGAGCGCTGAGGACCGATCAGCGCGTCCCGGTGCGACGGCCCGGTTCCACGGCCGTGACCCGCGCCGGGATCCAGGGCGGCTCGGCCTGCGCGGAGCGCTGTGGGGCGTCGACCCGTTTGGCCTGCTCGGCGGCCTGCTGCCGGGCCCGCTGGCTGCGCGGGGCGTCGTCGAGCACCGACCGCGGCGGCAGCTCCGTCACGATGTGCAGCGGTCCGTCCGCCCACGAACCCGCGTGCGGGTTGCGTCCGCCCCGCCCGTCGCCGAGGATCTGCCAGCCCGTCGCGGTGAGCCCGATGTACGAGCCGCAGCGCAGCCCGTGCAGCCCGGCCGCGTCCCGCAGTGCCCACATCCAGGCGCCGTCCTGTTCCGTCCAGCCGGGCGCACCGTCGCGGCAGCGCAGCAGCACGGCCGTCCGGGTCGGCTCGGGCTGGCGCAGGTCGTGCGGGGTGACCCGGCGCAGGTGCGTCAGCAGGGCGTTCCGGTGCTGCCAGCCGTCGGTGTCGTGCGGCCAGGGCGTGAACGAGGCCGAGGCGGCCAGGTGGTGGAGCGCGTCCAGGACCGCCACCACGACCGTGCCCGGCTGGGGCAGGTGACGCTGGTGCAGTTCCAGGACGAACTCGCGCGGATCGCGCAGCAACGGGATCCCCGAGGCGGTCCAGGTCTCCAGGTCCAGCAGCCGTCTGGGCGCCGAACCTCCGGAGAGGGGATGCTGACCTCGGCCGATACCGTTGATCACGATCCTCCTTCCTGGCCCGTGGGCAGGCGGGTGCCTGGGTACGCCGAAGGGCGGGCCCAGCGGACCGGATTTCGGGTACCTCCCAATTCTCAGGGCAACGGGGCCGGAGCGGCAACGATGAAATGATGAACGCCACCCGATAGCCCATGTTCTGCCGGATATGTTCCACGTCGGCCCGAGTGGGGTTCGGGTGACGCCCGACCTTGATCCACACCACGCGAAGGGCATGTCGAACCGTTGTCGGCACGCTGGGCCCTCCTTATCTCGGGTCGGATCTCCGGTGTGATCGAAATCGCCCTGGCAACTCCTTTCCGTTAGACCATTCGAGTGATGACGGCCTCGGGAGCGGCGGCCGCCCGCCGCCCGCTCACCCCTGCACCCCCAGGACCAGCGGCAGCACCGCGCCGGCCCCCGCGCGGCGCAGCAGCCGGGCGGCCACGGTGACCGTCCACCCCGAGTCCACGAGGTCGTCCACCAGCAGCACCGGTCCGCCGGCGGCCGCCACCGCCTGCTCCAGCTCCGGCGGCAGCACCAGCGATCCGGCCAGTGAGTGCAGCCGCTGGGCGCTGTTGCTGCGGGCCCCGTGCGGCGGCAGCCCGCCGGCGTACTCGATCCGGCCGAGCAGCGGCAGCCGTCCGACCTCGGCGATCCGCGCGCCGAGGCTGCCGACCAGCTGCGGGCGGGTCGAGGAGGCCATGGTCACCACACCGACCGGCCGCTCCAGCCGGGTGCCCTCCGCCGTCGCGGGCCCGGCCCAGCCGCCGGGGCCGCGGGCCCAGTCGGCGAGCACCGCCACCAGGGCGTCCACCGCCTCGCCGGGCACCGGCACGTCCGGCGCCTGGTCGGCGAGCAGGGTGCGCAGCCGGGTGCCCCATCCGATGTCGGACAGCCGGCCGAGCGCCCGGCCGGTCTCCGCCTGTTCGCCCGCCGGGATCCGGCCCTTCAACGGCACCCCGAGCGAGTCCATCCCGGTCGGCCAGAGCCGGCGCGGTTCGAAGCTCACGCCCGGGCGGCCGAGTGCGGCCCGGGCGGCGGCCAGTGCCTCCGCGGAGACCTCCGGGGTGTGCAGCGGCCCCGCGCAGTTGTCGCACCGCCCGCACGGCACGGCCTGCTCGTCGTCCAGCTGGCGGCGCAGGAACTCCATCCGGCAGCCGGTGGTCGCCGCATATTCGCGCATCGCCCGCTGTTCCGCCTCCCGGGAGGCGGCGACCTTGGCGTAGCGGGCGGCGTCGTAGGTCCAGCTCTGCCCGGTGGCCGTCCAGCCGCCCTTGACCCGGCGGACGGCGCCGTCCACGTCCAGCACCTTGAGCATGGTCTCCAGCCGGGCGCGGCGCAGGTCCACCCGGGGCTCCAGGGCGGCGGTGGAGAGCGGGCGGCCGGCGTCGGCGAGCGCGTCGATGGTGCGCCGCACCTGCTCCTCCGGCGGGAAGGCGAGCGAGGCGAAGTAGCGCCAGATCGCCTCGTCCTCGCGCCCGGGCAGCAGCAGCACCTCGGCCCGGTCCACCCCGCGGCCGGCCCGGCCGACCTGCTGGTAGTAGGCGATCGGGGAGCTGGGCGAGCCCAGGTGGACGACGAAGCCGAGGTCGGGCTTGTCGAAGCCCATGCCGAGCGCGGAGGTGGCGACCAGCGCCTTGACCCGGTTGGCCAGCAGGTCGGCCTCGGCGGTGCGGCGTTCGGCGTCCTCGGTGCGGCCGGAGTAGGAGGCCACCGGGAAGCCGCGCTCGCGCAGGAAGGCCGTCACCTCCTCGGCGGCGGCCACCGTCAGGGTGTAGACGATGCCCGAGCCGGGGAGCCGGTCGAGGTGGTCGGCCAGCCAGGCGAGCCGGTGCGCCGGGTCGGGCAGCGCGAGCACGCCCAGGGTGAGGCTCTCCCGGTCGAGCGGTCCGCGCAGCACCAGGGCGTGCTCGTCGGTGCCGCCGGTGCCGAGCTGCTCGGCGACGTCGGCGGTGACCCGGGCGTTGGCGGTGGCGGTGGTGGCCAGCACCGGGACGCCGGGCGGCAGGTCGGCCAGCATGGTGCGCAGCCGGCGGTAGTCCGGGCGGAAGTCGTGGCCCCAGTCGGAGATGCAGTGGGCCTCGTCGACCACCAGCAGGCCGGTGGAGGCGGCGAGCTTCGGCAGCACCTGGTCGCGGAAGTCCGGGTTGTTCAGCCGCTCGGGGCTGACCAGCAGGACGTCGACCTTCCCGGCGGCGACCTCGGCCTGGACCTCGTCCCACTCGTCGGTGTTGGCCGAGTTGATGGTGCGGGCGTGGATCCCGGCCCGGGCCGCCGACTCGACCTGGTTGCGCATCAGGGCGAGCAGCGGGGAGACGATCACCGTCGGCCCGGCGCCGCGGGCCCGGAGCAGGGCGGTGGAGATGAAGTAGACCGCGGACTTCCCCCAGCCGGTGCGCTGGACGACCAGTGCGCGGCGGTGGTCGACCACGAGGGCCTCGATCGCCGTCCACTGGTCCTCGCGCAGGCTGGCGGCGGGGCCGGCCAGCTCGCGCAGGACGGCCTCGGCCCGCGCCCGGACCTCGGCGCGGTCGGCGGTGGCGGTGGTGTGGATGTCGGGCTGCTGCATGGCGTCGATGTAACCCCATGCCGCCGACAAGGGGCGAATGCGGGTGGGGTGGTGGAGTGGAAGGCCGGGTGTATTTCATCCGCTGATCCGCTGAACGGCCGCCAAAATTCACTCTCCGGAGTGGCCGTTCTGTGCTCCGATCGAGCGAAGGAAAATTCGGGGGCCGAGTTATCCACAGGAAAAAAGAAAGTGCCGGAGTCGTTCGCGCATTGCGCCCACGCTTGCGGCCATGAACGCGATGAACAACGAACACGTCACCCTGTCCCTGGGTCCGGCTTCCGAGCAGCGGCCCGTCGTCATGCGCGGTCCGGCCGATATGGCCGAGCTGTTGCCCTATCTCCTGGGGTTCTACCCCGACGACAGCATCGTCGCGGTGGGTCTCCAGGGCCCCGACCTCCACCAGGGCGGGGTCATCCGGGCGGATCTCCCGCTCTCGTCCGCGGACTGGCCGGCGGCGGCGGAGGAGACGGCCGCCCTGCTGGTCGCCCTCTCCGAGCGGCACGGCGGCCGGCCGCTCGAAGTGCTCCTCTACCTCTGCCAGGATCCGGTCACGGCGCACGCCCCGCCCGCGGTGGACGAACTGCGGCCGCTGGCCGACCAGTTGCGCGCGGCCTTCGGGCGCAGGGGAGTGGCGGTCAAGGAGTCGCTGTGCGTCTCGGACGGCCGCTGGTGGTCCTTCCTCTGCCGCCGGGAGGGCTGCTGCGATCCGGCGGGCAACCCGGTGCGGCGCGGGCCCGATCCGGGCCCGGCGGCCGCCGCCGCGACGGTGGCCGGCCTGGTGCCGCGCGGCAGCCGGAAGGCGATCGTCGGTGCGCTGGCCCCGGTCGGCCCGCCGGCGGACGCCGCGCAGCGCGAGGCGCTCGCCCGTGCCGAGCCGCTCGCCGGGTCGGTCTCCCGGGAGCAGGGCCTCGAACTGCTGGAGCAGGCCTTCGCCGAGTTCGCGGCCGGTGCCCGGGAGCTCGACGAGGAGCAGACGGCCCGGCTGCTGTTCGCCCTGCGCGACCGCCTCACCCGGGACCGCGGCGTCGAGTTCGTCCGGCCGGCCGAGCTCGCGCCCGCCGAGCGGCTCTGGCGCTTCCTCGTACGGCGGGCCGTCCCGCCGTACGAGGGCTGCGCGGTGGCCCCGCTCACCCTGTTGGCCTGGGCGTCCTGGGTCGCGGGGGACACGGCCACCGCCCGGGTGGTGCTCGGCCACGTCCTGCGGCTCTCGCCGGGCTACCTGCTGGCGGAGCTGTTGTACGAGTCGATGAACGACGGCATGACGCCCGGGGCGCTGCTGTCCGCCGTCGAGGCCCAGCGGCGGCGCCGCGAGGAGCGCGCGGCGGCGGTGCGGCGCGCTTCCGGGCCCGCGGCCGAGGACGGGCCGGGGGCGCCGCCGGGTGCCGAGCGGGCCCCGGGCGGCGAACCCGGGCCGCGCTCAGGCTCGCCGGGCAAGGCGCGCCGACGGCACCGGGGCGGGCGCCGGAAGGGCGGTTCCGCGGCCCCGACGCCGACCGCGATGCCGACTCCGGCGCCGGAGGATCAGAGCCAGGGCGGTCCCGACCACCCCGGTGGGCCGGGGCCGGCCGGTCGACCCCGGGGCTCGGTCGCCCTGCTCCCGGCCCTGGGCTGCGGGCCGGCGGCCGGGGCACGGCCCACCCGGGGTGTGCGCCTCGGCCGGGCGGCGGCCTGCGCCTCGGCCGCCGTCCGGTCCGGCGCCGGCCTGCACCGGGGCCGCGGTGCCCGACAGGGGGCGGGAGGAGCCCACCGTGCGCACTGAACCGCCCGCCGCCCCACCGGTCGGCAGGGTGCTACGCCTCCCCGTGCGCCATCTTGATCAGCCGGTCCAGCACCTTGCCGCCGCTCGTCCGCAGGCCGTCGTGCTCCCACTCGTTGGTGATCCAGGTCCGCAGCCCGCGCACCGCGCGGGCGGTCTCCAGCGAGTCGGCGGTGTCCACGTACATGTCGTCGTGGTACACCGCCGCCACGACGGGCACGGTGTTGGCGGCCAGCCGCGCCGGGTCGTAGAGGTCGGGCCAGTCGGTGCGGGCGGCGAGCAGGTCCGCCGTCTCCTTGAGCGGGCGCAGCGCCGGGTCGGTGTCGAACATCCAGGGGTAGATCATCTCCCCGGTGAACAGCACCGGGCCGTCGCCCTCCAGCGCGGCCCGGGCGTCGAACTGCGGGAACTCCTTGCGGACGCGCTCCGCCGACCAGGCGGTGCCGCCCTGGTCCACCGAGCGCTGACCGTAGATCGACTCGTGCAGCACGGCGTACAGCGGGCCCTCGGCGAAGGAGAGCCGGGCCTGGACGCCGGCCAGGAAGGTGTCGGAGAGCTCGGCCCCGGCCGGGCCCTCCACCCAGGCCTCCTCCAGGAGGTAGTGCAGGGAGCCGGAGCCGCTGCCCCCGCCGAGCATCATCCCGAGCACCTGGAAGGCCTCGACGGTGAGCAGTCCGCCGTCGGGCAGCGTGGCGGGGGAGTCGGCCAGGTGGGCGGCGATCCGCCGGACGGCCTCGACGTCCTGCGGGAAGCGGGCGTAGTGGTCCTCGTTCTTGCGGACGACGCGCGGGTAGGCGGCGCGGTAGACGTCGTCCGCCGAGCTGCCGAGGCCGGAGAGGCCACCGGTGATGAAGGCCTCCGTCAGGCCTTCGGGAGCGAAGGAGAGGTAGGTGAGGGTGCAGAAGCCGCCGAAGCTCTGGCCGAGCACGCTCCAGCGCCGGTCGGCGCCGAGCAGCCGGTGGCGGATCAGCTCGGCGTCCCGGACGATGGCGTCCGCGCGGAAGTGGGCGAGGTAGTCCGCCTGCTCCTGCGGGCCACCGCGACGGGCGAGGGTCTGCCGGGTCGCGGGGGTGGACCGGCCGGTGCCGCGCTGGTCGAGCAGCAGCACCCGGTAGTCGTCGAGGGCGCGCTCCAGCCAGGCGTCCCGGCCGAGCGGGCGGGCGGCCTTGCCTCCGGGGCCGCCCTGGAGGAACAGCAACCAGGGCAGGTCGCCGCGCTCGCGGCCCGAGGCCACCACCTCGCGGGCGTAGACCTCGATCTGCTCGCCCTCCGGGGAGGCGTGGTCGAGCGGGACCTGGAAGACGTGGTCGGTCGTGACAATCCCGGGCAGTCGGCTGACGGTGGACATGCAACTCCTCGGTCTCTGCTGGTCACAGCGGTTGCGTCGCGGTTCACGGGGTCACCGGGTACGGGCGCCGCGACCCCCGCACCGTATCCTGACCGCGGTCGAGCACCGGTTCGACCGCCTCCGCCCAGCGGACCGGGCGGCCAGCAGCGCCCCGGCCCCGGAGTGCGGCCCGGGTCAGGGGCGGCTCCGAGCTCCCGGGCAGGCCTCCGGTGACGGCCCGGCAGGGGCGGCGCCACCGTCGGGGGGCCGGGTGCGACCAGCGACAGTCCCGGCGGGCGTGACCTGGCGGCGGTGCGCGGCGTTCACCCCCCGGGGCCCTGTGTCCGGCGGGCGCGGGTCGCGGGGCGGGGTGGCACGGGCGGGGCGTCACCGGTAGGCCGGGGCGCCGGGTGTGACGGAGTACCGGGCACGACGGGTGTGCCCGACGCGAAAGGCGCGGAGCGCCGGTACCGGACCGGTACCGCACACCGCATGGCACGGCCCACCGTCGGGTACGGCCAGACACGGCACGACCGCCGACGGGAGCGTCCCCGTCGGCCGGGCACCACCAGCACGCGATCGAGCATGCTCGCGGCCCACCGGCCTGACGGCCACCGGACCGCCGAGGGGAGGAGAGTCCGGTGACCGCCATGAGGCCACTGCAGGCCATGCCGGCCGAGAGCGTGGTCGGCGCGCCCAGACCGGTCGGCCGTCCCGACCAGGTCCCGCCGGCCGGGCCCACAGGCGCACCCGCCGGCCCCGGCCGACCGGCGGCCCCGCCGCGCCCCCAGCCCCCGGCCGTCCACCACGCGCTGCTCTGCGTCAACGCCCCCGCGATGGCGGCCTCCGGCCCGGACGGCCAGCTGCGCGGCCACGGTCTGCACGGCTTCTACCGCAACGGCGTCCGGGTGCTGGCCCGGATGGAGCTGCGGCTGGGCGGGATGGAGCCGCTGCCGCTCCAGGGCACCCTGACCAGCACCGCCCAGGCCCGCTTCCTCGGCGCCGTCCGCCTCCCCGGCGACCCCGACCCGGACCCGGCGCTCACCGTCGAGCGGCTGCGCCACGCGGACGGCGTGGAGACCGTCACGGTGCGCAACACCGGCGCCCGGCCCGCGCGGCTGCCGCTGGAGATCGCCCTCGGGACCGACCTGGGCCCGGTCGCCGAGATCGCCGCCGGGCACCGCCCGCCCGACCTGCCCGGCCAGGTGCAGTCGGCCGGGCTGCGCTGGTCCGGCCCGGTGCACAGTGCCGTGGTCGGCGCCAAGCCCTCGCCGCACGCCGTCCTCGCCGGGGCCGGGGTGCTCCGCTGGGACTTGGAGGTCCAGCCCGGTGCCCGCTGGTCGGTCGAGCTGCGGGTCGAACTGGAGAGTGTCCCCGGCGGCCCGCGCCCGCCCGGCGGGCGCGGCACCGGCGTCCCGTTGCCCTGGGCCGAACCGGAGGTGCGCTGCGACGACCCGCGCGCCACGCTGCTGGTCGACCGCTCCCTGGACGCCCTCGGCGGGCTGCTGTTCGCCGACCCGGACCGCCCGACCGACCTCTACCCGGCCTCCGGCGCGCCCTGGCGCTTCGGACTCGCCCCGGCCGACGCGCTCTGGGCCGCCCGGCTGGCGCTCCCGCTCGGCACCCGGCTCGCGGCCGGCACCCTGCGCGCCCTGGCCCGCCGTCAGCAGCTCGCCCCCGCCCCCGGCCGCACCGAGGGCCTGCTCCCCGGCGCCCTGCGGCACGGCGGCCCCGAGCTGCCGCCCACCTGCACGGCCACCGAGGCCACCCTGCTGTTCGTCACCGTGCTGGCCGAGGCCTGGCGCTGGGGGCTGCCCCGGGCGGAGGTCGCCGAGCTGCTCCCGTCCGCCGAGCGGGCCCTGGCCGCCCTGCGCGAGGGCCTGGTCGACGGCTTCGTCACCGACCTCGGCCGCCCGGCGGAGGACCGCGCCGCCCAGCCGGTCGCCGCCCGTGCCGAGGTGCAGGCACAGGCCCACCGCGCCGCCCTGCACGGCGCCGAGCTCCTGGAGGCCTTCGGCAGGCCGGGTGCCGGGGAATGGCGGGCCTGGGCCGCCGGGCTGCGCGGACGCTTCCGCGAGCGGTTCTGGATCGACGACCTCTCCGGCGGCCGACCCGCTGCCGGGCTGGCCCCGGGTGGCCAGCCGCTGCCCGCCGTCGCCTCTTCCCTGGTGCACCTGCTCGACACCGGGCTCGCCGCCGACGGCGGCCGGCACGAGAGCCTGCTGGACCGCGAGCACACCCGGCTGCTCGCCCAGCGGCTGGTCGCGCCCGAGCTGGACAGCGGCTGGGGCCTGCGCACCCTCAGCGCCAAGTCACCCCGCTTCAACCCGCTGGGCCACCGCGGCGGCGCGGTGCGGATCCACGAGACCGCGCTGGCGATCGCCGGGCTCGCCGAGGCCGGCCACGAGAACGAGGCCGGCGCCCTGCTGGAGGGCCTGCTCGCCGCCTCCGCCCACTTCGAGGGGCGGCTGCCGGAGATGTACGCGGGCGAGCAGCGCACCCCCGGCTGCCCACCGGTGCCGCACCCGGCCGCCTGCCGCCCGGCGGCGGTCTCCGCGGCCGGAGCCGTTCACGCGGTGTTCGCACTCGCCGGAGTCCGGCCGGACGTCCCCGGCGGCCGGGTCCTGGTCCGCCCGGCCAGCACCGCCCCGCTCGGCGAACTCGAACTGACCGGCCTGCGGGTGGCGGGGGAGCCCTTCTCGGTGCGGGTGAGTCGGGCCGGAGTGGCGATGGTGGAGGAGGCCTCCGCGCACCTGCAACTGGTCGCCCGCTGACACCGGCTCCCGAGCCGGGACCACCCGTGCGCGAACCGTCTCGGACGGACGGCGGCCGGCTGCTGTGCGCTCCGCGTACGGGCCTGTGCTTATCGTCAGAGAGACGACTATGATCGTCGCCATGTCGCGCTACGATCCGTCGGCCTTCCCCCCGTTCGCTGTCACGGTTGACCTGGTGGTTCTGACGGTGCGCGACCACTCGCTCTGCGCCCTGCTGGTCAGACGGGGTGAGCCGCCCTACCAGGGGTACTGGGCGCTGCCCGGCGGCTTCGTCCGACCGGACGAGGGCCTGGCCGAGGCGGCCTCCCGCGAGCTGGCCGAGGAGACCGGTCTGCGCGCCCACTCCGCCCCCGGCCACGAAGCGGTCGGCCCCGGCGCGGCCGGTGCCCACCTGGAGCAGCTCGCCACCTACGGCCACCCGCAGCGCGACCCCCGGATGCGCGTGGTCAGCGTCGCCTACCTGGTGCTCGCCCCCGACCTGCCGACCCCCCGGGCCGGCGGTGACGCCAGCGGCGCCCGCTGGGCGCCGGTCGGCGAACTCCTCGGAGGGAGCCCGGCCGACGGAGTCCCGCTGGCCTTCGACCACGGCCTGATCCTCGCCGACGGTGTGGAGCGCGCCCGCTCCAAGATCGAGTACTCCTCCCTGGCCACCGCCTTCTGCCCGACCGAGTTCACCGTGGGTGAGCTGCGCCGCGTCTACGAGGCCGTCTGGGGCGTCGCCCTCGACCCGCGCAACTTCCACCGCAAGGTCACCGGCACCCCCGGCTTCCTCCTCCCCTCCGGGGGCACCACCACCCGCCAGGGCGGTCGCCCGGCGCAGCTCTTCACCGCCGGCGGCGCGACCGTCCTCAACCCGCCGATGCTCCGCCCCGACTCCTGAGCCCCCACCGAACGGCCCCGGCCCGGGAGCCGGACCGGCGGCACCGGGGCACAGTGGCGGTGGACGCTTCGGTCACCGGACCGAAGGCCTGCGGACCCTGGGAGCCCTGCGATGGCCGTCACCGACGACTGCGCCCGGCAGCGAGGCATCATCGAGACCTTCGTCGCGGACTTCGAGAACCTCACCGAGGTCACCGAACGGACCGAGAAGGAGCTGGCCGCGCTGAAGGCCGCGCACGGTGACCCGCAGGCGATCGCCTCCGTGGAGGAGCGGCTGAGCGCGGAGAAGGAGCAGTTGGCCGAGACCGCCGTCCAGGGCCGGGCCGCCGTCGACGAGTACCGGGGCGAGTGCGTCGGCCAGCCGCTCCCGCCCGGTGCCAAGGTCTTCGTGTCGCCGTAGGGCGCGCCCCGCGGACCCGTGTCCGACCCACGGCCCACACCTCTCCCCGGCTGCCTCCTCCGGTGAATCGCAGGATCGGATTGTCCCCTGATCGGGTGAGGTGGGCAGGCGGTGGGCCCGTCGCGGTTCGGTAATGCCCGGAATCGGCGCTGCTGACCCCTAATGTGCTGGCGTCGAGCAGGTCGGCCGAGGGCATGGGAGCAGCCAGCGATGATCCAGATCACCGGACTGACCAAGGTCCATCGCAAGGGCGCCCCGCCCGCGGTGCTCGATCTGACCTTCCACGCCCGGCCCGGGATGGTGACCGCACTGCTCGGCGACGAGGGGGCGGGCAAGTCCACGGCGCTGCGGCTGATGCTCGAACTCGAACGCGGCCAGGGCATCACGCTCTTCGAGGGCCGCACCTACCGCCGGATCCGCCGCCCCGAGCGCGAGATCGGCGTGCTGCTGCCGGCCTTGGGGGAAGGTGCCGCGGCGGTGTCCGGGAACCCGGGCCGCAAGGCGCGCGGCCATCTGCGGATGCTGGCCGCGGCGGTCGGGGTCCCGACCCGGCGGGCCGACGAACTGCTGGAGCAGACCCGGCTGGCCTCCGTCGCCGGACAGCGGTTGCGCACCTTCTCCCCGGGGATGCACCGCCGGCTCTCGCTGGCCGCCGCGCTGCTCGGCGATCCCGGCACGTTGCTGCTGGACGCCCCGACCGAGGGCCTGTCCCCGCGCAACGTCGAGTGGTTCCACTCCTTCCTGCGCTCCTTCGCCGTCGCGGGCGGAACCGTGCTGGTGACCACCCGCACCCCGCAGGAGGCGGCCCAGCTGGCGGACCGGGTGGTGACCCTGGACCGTGGCCGGATGCTGGCCGACCAGCCGGTGGCGGAGTTCTGCCGGACCAGGCTGAGCCCCGAAGTGGCCGTCCGGGGGCCGCAGATGGCACGGCTCGCGGACCTGCTGGTCAGTCAGGGCGCCGAGGTCCGCCGGGACGGCGGGGCGGGGATCGCGGTGGCGGGCATCGACCGCACCGAGATCGGTGAACTCGCCTACCGCCACGGGATCCTGCTGCACGAGCTGGCCGACCGGGTGGTCGAGCAGCCGGTGCCCCGCGCCGCCCTGCCGGTGGCCTCCGGGCGCTCGGGCCGCCTCCCGCTCCAGTCGGAGGCCGAGGCCGCCGTCGAGCCCGCTGCTGATCCCGTCCCCGATCCCGCCCCCGAGCTCGCCGCCCCCGAGCCCGGGCTCCCCGCAGCCGCCGTCCCGGAGCCCGCCTCGGAGGGCCGTTCCCGCGAGGACGCGCTCCGGAGCACCCGGGCGCTCCCGGTCGCCGCCGTGACGGCCGCCCTGCCCGTTCTCGCCGCCCCCGCGCGGAAGCAGGCCCCCGCGCCAGCGCCCACCGTCGCCGTGGAGCGGCTCTTCCGCGACCGTCCCGCCCCGGCACCCGGGCCCCTCCCCGTCGAGCCCCTCCCCACCGCCCCGGTCCGCACCGTGGCCGAGGCCGCCACCGCCACCGCGACCGAGGCGGTGCCCCCGGCCGAGCCCGTGACCGTGCGCACGCCCGAGCCGCGGCCCGCTGTCGGGAGCGGGGCCGACCTGCTCACCGACGACACCGTCCGCCTCGGCCGGGTCATCCCCGGCAACGGACCCGCTGCCGCCCCCGCCACCCCCGACGACCACCGGAGCGAGTGAACCGTGCGTGTCCTGGCCTACGAGCTGCGCCGCCTGCGCGGCCTGCGTTCCACCTGGCTGCTGCTCGCCGCCGTCCTGCTCTGCGACGCGGTCGTGGCCGCCGTCCTGGCGAGCCAGGCCCCGCCCGGCCCACTGGCCGGTCCGGCCGGGGTGCGCCTGCTGACCGCCGCCGTCCCGCTGATCCCGCTGCCCTTCGCGGCGCTCGGCGCCGGTGTGCTGGGCGCGCTCTCGTACGGCCACGAGGTGCGCCACCCGGGGCTGGCGGCCTCGCAGGTGGCGTACGGGCGCCGGGTGCGGCTGCTGCTGGCCAAGCTGCTGGTGGTCGGTCCGGTGGCGGCGCTGCTGGCGCTGGCCACCCTGCTGGTCGACCTGGTGGCCGTGCACCTCGCGCTGCCGGACGGCGTGACGGTGGCGGCCCGGACGGATCCGGGCGCGCTGTCCGGCGGGGCGTCCGCGGCACTGGGCGCGGTCGGGCTGGACCGGCCGGCCGACCTGCCGGGCCTCTTCGCCCCGCTGGCGCCGGCGACCGGTCACGGGGTGCCGGGCGCGCTGCTGGCCTTCGTCCTGCTGACCGTGGTGGCCGCCTGGACCGGTGTGCTGACCGCCTCGCTGACCCGCAGCGCCGCCGCCGGGGTGCTGCTGCTGTGCGCGCTGCCGCCGCTGCTGGAGTCCGGCGTCGCCCTGCTGCTGCGGCGCACCGGCCGTCCGTGGCCGACCCGGGCGGCGGAGCTGCTGCCCTTCCAGTCCGGCGTCGAGTGGGCCTACGGCTGGGTGTACGGCGGAACGCGCGAGGCGGCGGCCGGGGGCGCGGCGTTGACGGACCCGGCGCTGCTCGCGGCGGTCGCGGCCCCCGCGGGGGCCCTGCTGCTGGCCGCCCTGCTCGTCCAGGCCCGCCGCCGCGCGCTGTGACCCACGGGTGACCCATCCCGTGGACCTCGGGCCCGCGCCGCGGACCCGCCGCCGCGGTACCGGTGCTGCGGACCGGTACCGCCCGTCCCGGGGCGGTGCGCCGTCCCGAAGCACCAAGATCGACCAGCAGTGACCGCAATGCGCGGTTCTTCCTGATAAGAAGTCAATTATCCAGTCACGGTCGATCACCCTTTCGTGTGCTTTTCACGAGAATTCTCAAGCTGCGCCTGCCGATCGCCGACAAAGGAGGCGTGAGTACCCTTGCGCACCCCACCATGACCCCCGCCCGTTCCGCCGACGGGCCGATCCACGGCCCCGGCGACCTGGACCGCTTCTCGTACGCCGACCGGCCGATGCCGCCGGCGCCCCGTTGGGAGGGCGCCGAGTCCGACATCGGCCGGGTCGGCCGCAAGACCACCAGCAGCCGCGGTCGCGGTCTGCACGGCCAGCTGGTCCAGCAGCTCGGCCAGATGATCGTCTCCGGCGACCTCGGCGCCGACCGTCCGCTCGTGCCGGAGGAGATCGGCCAGCGGTTCGAGGTGTCCCGGACCGTCGTCCGCGAGTCGCTGCGCGTGCTGGAGGCCAAGGGCCTGGTCAGTGCCCGCCCGAACGTCGGCACCCGGGTCCGCCCGGTCGGCGACTGGAACCTGCTGGACCCGGACATCATCGAGTGGCGGGCCTTCGGGCCGCAGCGGGACGAGCAGCGCCGGGAGCTGTTCGAGCTCCGCTGGGCGATCGAGCCGCTGGCCGCCCGGCTCGCGGCCGGCCACGGCCGGGAGGACGTCCAGCAGCGGCTGGTCGAGCTGGTCGAGATCATGGGCCACGCCGCTGCCCAGGCCGACCTGTCCACCTACACCCGGGCCGACGCCGAGCTGCACGTGCTGATCCTGCAGATGGCCGGCAACCGGATGCTGGAGCACCTGTCCGGGATCGTCTCCTGCGCGCTGCAGGTCTCGGGCGGTCCGACCATCTCCTGCGAGCGGCCCTCCGAGTCCTCGGTCAACCTGCACGCCCGGCTGGTGGATGCGCTGGGCACCGGCGACGGCACCGCGGGCGAGGCCGCGATGCGCGCGCTGCTCACTGTCCACCCCGAGCTGGAGCCCTCCGTTCCCGCCCCCCGGGAGCACTGAGCGGGCTGTTCTCCGCGAGCGGGCCCGCCGGGTGCGGGCCGCTCCGCCAGGGCCCTCCGGCCGCCGCCCCGCGCGGCGCAGCCGGAGGGCCTTCGCGTGGGGTCGGCGTCCCGCCCGGGTCCAACCCGTGCCCGCCCACGTCCCGCCCGAGTTCTGCCCGCGTCCGGCCCCCGCGCCCCGCCAATGTTCCGCGCATGACAATAGACTTCGCCGCGAGTGCGCGATGATGGATGGCGGCCCGGGGTCGAGGGCACCGAACGGTGTGACCCGCGACACCAAGGCCATGCGTAACACTTGACGAGTAGCAGCGATGTCTCCTGAGCGGGAGCAGCTCCGGAATACTCCAACATGTCAGAATGCTGTGTTGGTCCGCGGCGCTGCTGCCGTCCTGCAAACCCAGTCCTCAAGCCCGAGTCGGTCGGAATCGACACCGCGCGTCCGACGCGCGATTTCCTTCCCCGCCCGCTCGGGCGGCCGGTACGGGTTCGAGTCCACTCATCGTCCGAGAGGTTGTTCGTGTCGGCCAGCACATCCCGTTCGCTTCCCCCCGAGATCGCCGAGTCCGCGGCTCTGCTGGCGCTCATCGAGCGGGGCAAGGCCCAGGGGCAGATCGCCGGTGACGACGTGCGCCAGGCGTTCGAGGCGGACCAGATCCCGGTCACCAAGTGGAAGAACGTCATGCGCAGCCTCAATCAGGTGCTGATTGAGGAGGGCGTGGACCTCATGGTCAGCGCGGCCGAGCCGGCCGGCGCCAAGCGCAAGAGCGTTGCCGCCAAGAGCCCCACCAAGCGCACCGCCACCAAGGCTGTCACCACCCGGACCCCGGCCGCTCCGTCGGCCCCGACCAAGCCGCCCGTGCGGATCGCCCCCGGCGCTCCCGTCGCGGCTCCGGCCGTCGCCGCCGCCGCGGCGCCCGCCCCCACCGTGTCCGCCGACATCACCGTCGTGGAGACGACCACGGTCGTCACCGAGGCGAAGGCCGTCGCGGCGAAGAAGGCCGCGCCGGCCAAGAAGGCCGCGGCCAAGAAGACCGCCGCCCCGGCCAAGAAGACCGCCGCCAAGAAGACCGCCGGCGGCAAGGCCGGCAAGGGCGACGAGGAGCTCATCGGCGAGGAGGAGCTGCTCGAGGACGTCGCGCTGCCCGGCGACAAGGCGGGCGAGGAGGCGGAGCCCGAGGAGGAGTCGCAGGGCTTCGTGCTCTCCGACGACGACGAGGACGACGCGCCGGCCCAGCAGGTCGCCGTCGCCGGTGCCACCGCCGACCCGGTCAAGGACTACCTCAAGCAGATCGGCAAGGTCCCGCTGCTCAACGCCGAGCAGGAGGTCGAGCTCGCCAAGCGCATCGAGGCCGGCCTGTTCGCCGAGGACAAGCTCTCGGCCGCCGACAAGCTCGCCCCGAAGCTCAAGCGCGAGCTGGAGATCATCGCCGAGGACGGCCGCCGGGCCAAGAACCACCTGCTGGAGGCCAACCTCCGCCTGGTGGTCTCGCTGGCCAAGCGCTACACCGGTCGCGGCATGCTGTTCCTGGACCTGATCCAGGAGGGCAACCTCGGTCTGATCCGTGCGGTCGAGAAGTTCGACTACACCAAGGGCTACAAGTTCTCGACCTACGCCACCTGGTGGATCCGCCAGGCGATCACCCGCGCCATGGCCGACCAGGCCCGCACCATCCGCATCCCGGTGCACATGGTCGAGGTCATCAACAAGCTGGCCCGCGTCCAGCGCCAGATGCTCCAGGACCTGGGCCGCGAGCCCACCCCGGAGGAGCTGGCCAAGGAACTCGACATGACCCCCGAGAAGGTCATCGAGGTCCAGAAGTACGGCCGTGAGCCGATCTCGCTGCACACCCCGCTCGGCGAGGACGGCGACAGCGAGTTCGGTGACCTGATCGAGGACTCCGAGGCGGTCGTCCCGGCCGACGCGGTCTCCTTCACCCTGCTCCAGGAGCAGCTGCACTCGGTGCTGGACACCCTGTCCGAGCGCGAGGCCGGCGTGGTCTCGATGCGCTTCGGCCTGACCGACGGCCAGCCGAAGACGCTCGACGAGATCGGCAAGGTGTACGGGGTCACCCGTGAGCGCATCCGCCAGATCGAGTCGAAGACCATGTCGAAGCTGCGCCACCCGTCCCGCTCCCAGGTGCTGCGCGACTACCTGGACTGATCGGCGGCCCGACCGGTCGGCAGGTCCGACCGGCGGCAGTACGTGACGAAGGCCCGGAACCCCACGGTTCCGGGCCTTCGGGCCGTTCGGGGGCGGTGCGTCAGCGTCCGGGTGGCGCTTGTCGCTCGTCCGGGTGGCGGCACACCCGGAAGCGGTCGCCCAGTGTAGTCGGTCACCTACGCTGTGCCGGTTGCCTGCTGCCGAGCCTTGTGGAGTGACGGTGCTGACCGACCCGGACCCAGTCGACCTGCCGACCCCCGTCCCGCGCCGGAGCGACCGCGCCGTCGTCCCGGCCGTCGCCCGGACCGGCCGCCGCCTGCGGCGACGGGGCGCGCTGCTGGCGCTGCTCGCCGCCGTTCCGGTGCCGCTGGCGGCGCTCGGTGCGGCCGGCCCGGCGCAGGCGCAGCGCCGGGTCGTCGGGGGTGCCACCGTGAGCACCGCCGACCACCCGTGGATCGTGGCGCTGGCCAGCCGCCAGCAGTTCGGCAGCGGGCGCTCCGGCCAGTTCTGCGGGGGCGCGCTGGTCACCCCGACCAAGGTGGTGACGGCCGCGCACTGCTTCTACGACGAGGCCAAGGGCCGGGTGGACCGCCCGGGGCTCAAGGTGGTCGTCGGCCGGGACGACATGCGCGGCTCGGCCGGCCACGAGGTGGCCGTCCAGCGGATCTGGGTCCACCCCGACTACAACTTCGCCGCGAACATGAACGACGTCGCGGTGCTCACCCTGGACGAGTCGCAGGGCTCCCGGCCGGTGGTCGAGCTGGTCGGCCAGGGCGAGAGCGGACCGTACGCGGCCGGGACGGCGGCGCAGGTCTACGGCTGGGGCGACACCAGCGGGCGGGGCGACTACTCGCCGGTGCTGCGCCGGGTGGACGTGCCGATCGTCGCGGACCAGACCTGCGCCCACGCCTACCCGGGCGGGCAGGACGGCAAGTTCGACGCCCGCGGCATGGTCTGCGCGGGCGAGGAGAAGGGCGGTAAGGACGCCTGCCAGGGCGACAGCGGCGGCCCGCTGATCGTGGCCGGCCGGCTGGTCGGGCTGGTCTCCTGGGGGACGGGCTGTGCCGAGGCGGCCCACCCCGGGGTCTACACCAGGGTGTCCTCGGTCACGGACGCGGTGCGCTCCGCGCTCTGACCATCGCCGAGGGTGATGGGGCGATGACGTCCTGACGCCGTTTCGGCTCCGGCCCGGGGCCCCGCGGTCCGGGTGGCGGTGAACGCGGGAGAGCGGTCGGGAGAACAGCGGAGCCGGGGGGGGGGGGCCCCGCCCGGGGGGGCCCCCCCCGCGCCCCCCCCCCCCCCGGGGCGGGGGCGCGCCCCGCCCCCCCGGCGGGC
>NZ_JBHYGR010000138.1:22261-25449 GCF_042738155.1 Kitasatospora sp. NPDC059088
GGGCGCGGGGGCGGGCGGGGGGGGGGGGGGGGGGCGCGAGGGGGGGGGGGGGGGGGGGCGCGCGGGGGGGGGGGGGGGCGCCCCCCCCCGCGCCCCCCCCCCCCGGGCCTCCCCGGTCGCGCGCGGTGCGCGGCCGGACACAGCTCGACGCTGGCTGCTGGTGGCGGCGCCTGGGATCAGCGCTCTTCTTCGGCGGCCGTCGCGGTGGTGCTGGTGGTGAGACGGCCGCTCTCGTCCTGTATCTCCACGGCGATCTTCTTGAGCTCCGGCTCGAACTTCCGGCCGTGGTGGGCGCAGAAGAGCAGCTCTCCGCCGCTGGCGAGTACGACGCGCAGGTAGGCCTGGGCGCCGCAGCGGTCGCAGCGGTCCGCCGCGGTGAGCGGGCTCGCAGGTGTCAGAACAGTAGTCACGTCGCCTCTTCTCTAGCTCGACGAGCTGTCGTACCAGGGTCAACATCCAACCAGGCCGAAAACGTTCCCGCTCGTGGCTTTTCTTCTCTGAGGATTCTGCTGTGTTGATGAGGAGGTGCCCCGGGCGTCGGTGGTTCATGCGTACCGAATCCCGGGATCCGCCCGTCGCTCGAACGTCCGATCGGGACCGGGGTCGAGGTCCGCGTAGCATAATCCTCTGCCGGGTTGGAGCATAAGCCCCGTCCCGGGCCCCGGTAGCCTGCATAACGGCAGTTCCGGAGCCTGTGCCGGACCCCACGATCCGCCAGGACCGGTGGTACCGGGAGGAGATGGCGCCCCCGGGGCCCAAGCCCGGGCGCGGTCCTTGTTCGCGCAGCGCGTACAAGCTGCGCGGGGCCGGCCCGCCGTGCTGTGCACCCGTCGCAGGGGTGCGAGCACACAGAGCGACGACTGTCGGTGCGGCGTGCTGCACTGGCGGTTGGTCCGGATGCGTCCGGATGTGACCGATGAGACAGAACTTCACCGAGGAGAGTGCCGCGTGAGTGCCGAAACGACCGTGCCGTCCGCGCTGCTGGCCGGCGACGACGGTTCCAACTACACCGCGCGGCACCTGCTCGTCCTGGAAGGCCTGGAGGCCGTCCGCAAGCGCCCCGGCATGTACATCGGCTCCACGGACAGCCGCGGCCTGATGCACTGCCTCTGGGAGATCATCGACAACTCGGTGGACGAGGCGCTGGGCGGCTACTGCGACCGGATCGAGGTGCTGCTGCACCCGGACTCCTCGGTGGAGGTCCGCGACAACGGCCGCGGCATCCCGGTGGACGTCGAGCCCAAGACCGGGCTGTCCGGCGTCGAGGTCGTGATGACCAAGCTGCACGCCGGCGGCAAGTTCGGCGGCGGCTCCTACGCGGCCTCCGGCGGTCTGCACGGCGTCGGCGCCTCGGTCGTGAACGCGCTCTCCGCGCGGCTGGACGTCGAGGTCGACCGCAGCGGCCACACCCACGCGATCAGCTTCCGCCGCGGCACCCCCGGCATCTTCACCGAGGCCAGCCCGGACGCGCCCTTCGAGCCCGCCAACGGCACCACCAGGACCCGCAAGGTGCCCAAGACCCGCACCGGCACCCGGATCCGTTACTGGGCCGACCGGCAGATCTTCCTCAAGGACGCCAAGCTCTCCCTGGAGCACCTGCACAACCGCGCCCGGCAGACGGCCTTCCTCGTCCCCGGCCTGACCATCGTCGTGCGTGACGAGCGGCTCACCGAGAGCGAGCAGGTCGAGGAGTCGGTCTTCCACTACGACGGCGGCATCGCCGAGTTCTGCGAGTTCCTGGCCCCCGACAAGCCGGTCAGCGACGTGGTGCGGCTGCAGGGCGAGGGCACCTTCAAGGAGACCGTGCCGGTCCTGGACGACCTCGGCCACATGACCCCGACCGAGGTGACCCGCCACCTCGGCGTGGACATCGCGCTGCGCTGGGGCACCGGGTACGACACCACCCTGCGCTCGTTCGTCAACATCATCGCCACCCCCAAGGGCGGCACCCACGTCACCGGCTTCGAGCGCTCGCTGGCCAAGACCGTCAACGAGGCGCTGCGCGGCGCCAAGCTGCTGCGCGTCGCCGAGGACGACATCACCAAGGACGATGCCACCGAGGGCCTCACCGCCGTGGTCACCGTCCGGCTCGCCGAGCCGCAGTTCGAGGGCCAGACCAAGGAGGTGCTCGGCACCTCGGCGGCCAACCGGATCGTCGCGGCCGTCGTCGCCAAGGAGCTCAAGGCCTTCCTCACCTCGGCCAAGAAGGACCAGAAGCAGCAGGCCCGGGCCGTGCTGGAGAAGGTCGTCGCGGCCGCCCGCACCCGGGTCGCCGCCCGGCAGCACAAGGAGGCCCAGCGCCGCAAGACCGCGCTGGAGACCAGCTCGCTGCCCGCCAAGCTGGCCGACTGCCGCAGCGACGACGTCGACCGCAGCGAACTGTTCATCGTCGAGGGCGACTCCGCGCTCGGCACCGCCAAGCTCGCCCGCAACTCCGAGTTCCAGGCGCTGCTACCGATCCGCGGCAAGATCCTCAACGTGCAGAAGGCGTCGGTGAGCGACATGCTCAAGAACGCCGAGTGCGCCGCGATCATCCAGGTGATAGGGGCCGGCTCGGGCCGCACCTTCGACATCGACCAGGCCCGCTACGGCCGTGTGATCTTCATGGCCGACGCCGACGTCGACGGCTCGCACATCCGCACCCTGCTGCTGACCCTCTTCCACCGCTACATGCGGCCGATGGTCGAGCAGGGCCGGGTCTTCGCCGCCGTCCCGCCGCTGCACCGGATCGAGCTCACCAGCCCCAAGCGCGGCCAGGAGAAGTACCACTACACCTACTCCGACGCCGAGCTGCGCTCCACCCTGCTGGAGTTCCAGCGCAAGGGGCAGCGCTGGAAGGAGCCGGTGCAGCGGTACAAGGGCCTGGGCGAGATGGACGCCGACCAGCTGGCCGAGACCACCGTGGACCCGCGCCACCGCACCCTGCGCCGGATCAACCTGGGCGACCTGGAGCAGGCCGAGAAGATCTTCGACCTGCTGATGGGCAACGACGTCGCCCCGCGCAAGGAGTTCATCGTGGACTCGGCGGCCACCCTGGACCGCTCCCGCATCGACGCCTGACGCGGCCGGCCGACGGGGGGGGCCCCCCCCCCGGGGGGGGGCCCCCCCCCCCGCGGTTGCCCCCCGGGTCCACCCCCGCGCCCAACAGCGGGGCGCGCCGGGTACCGAGCGGCGGGGAGGTGAGCAAC
>NZ_JBHYGR010000139.1:0-25311 GCF_042738155.1 Kitasatospora sp. NPDC059088
TGGGGGGGGGGGGGGGGGGGGGGGGGGGGGGGGGGGGGGGGGGGGGGGGGGGGGGGGGGGGGGCGGGCCGCCCCCCGGCGGGGGGGCCCCCCCCCCCCCCCCCCGCTGTGCGGGATCGTACGGGCCGTGCGAGATCGTACGGGGCCGTACGGGTAGTACGGGGTGGTGCGGGATCGTGCGGTCGTACCGGGCTACGAGGTCTTCAGCAGCGACCAGTTCTGGTACGGCCGGCCGTTCGGCTGCTGCAACTCCAGCAGCCAACCACCGTAGTACCAACGGTCGCTGAGCCCGAGAACCAGGCCGGTCCCGTCGGCGGTGAGGGTGAACCCGCCCTCGGCCGCGTTGAGTTGCCACTTCTGCTCAGCGGTGTCGGAGCACGGCTGCTGCGCCACGTACTGCCCGGCCACCGGGGTGCCGCCGAGCTGCAGGCACTTGCCCGAGCGCGTGGACTTGATCCGCAGCGCACCGTTGCCGGCGTCCTCGAACTGCCACTTCTGGTTGGCGTAGCCGGTGCGCTGGTAGCCGATCGCCACGGTGCCGTCGTTCATCGAGCTGCCCCACAGGTCGGCGGCCTGGCCGGTGAGGCCGTTGACCATGCTGTAGTGGGTGCCGGGCTGCGGGCGGCCGGTGTCGGCGAGGGTGCGGAAGTTCGCCGCGCGGCCGGGCTTGCCGACCGTTCCGGCGGCGTCGCGGACGGCGACGGCCACGGTGTAGCCGGTCCCGGGAGCCAACCGGACCACGCCGACCACGGTCGAGCGGACGGTGCCGATGGTCCGGCCGTTCAGCTGGACGTCGTACCCGGCGGCGGCGGGAACGGGGTTCCAGCTCAGCACGACCGAGTTCTGGGTGATCTGACCGGTCGTCACATCGGGACCGGCGCCACCCGGGGCCGGGGTCCTGGTCGGCGACGGGGAGCCGGTGGGCGTGGCGGTGGGGCCGCCGGTCGGCGTCGGGGACGGCGAGGGCGTGCGGGTGGGCGTGCCCGTGGGGGTCGGACCCGTGCCGGTCGGGGTCGGGGTCGGCCCGGTGGCGGTCGGGGTCGGCGTGGGGTTCGGCCCGGTCCCGCCGCCGTTGCCCGCGATGAGGAAGCGGTTGTTCGCGACGTTCCAGTGCGTGGCCAGGTAACTACCGGGTGCCGGCGAGGTGTTGTAGTAGTCGTCGTGGTTGCAGTCGAGCCGGTCGTCATGCGCGCGGTCCGGGCAGGCGATCCGCATCTGCGGGTAGTACGGGGCGTCCGAGTAGCACATGATGTCCCACTCGTCCGTGCAGTGACCGGCCTTGCTGGAGTTGGGCGCGCTGTTGTTCACCGCGCCCAGGTTGTGGCCGAGTTCGTGCGCGGCGGTGGTTCCGCTCCAGCAGCCGGAGTCGGTCCGGCCGTACGAGGGGCCGAAGTTGCTGAGGTTGTCCTGGCCCGGGCGCTCGTCACCGGCGAAGGTGCCGATCCCGCAGTACACCTTGGCGTCGGTGAACATCATGTACTTGCGGTCCTTGCGGTTGAACCCCTGCGCGGCCAGGGCGCGGTTGCTCGCGTTGAAGTCCTGGATCTCGGAGTCGGAGATCTGCACGTTCAACACCGAGGCGGTGCAGTCGGGTTCGGTGACGAAGCGGACGTGCCGCACGCCGCCGGTCTCGGCGGCGCTGGCGTCGTAGATGACGTCGACGTCCGCGGCCCACTTCTTGAAGGAGGACAGGTACTGGGCGAACCGGTCGTTGCCGGGGGTGTGCACGTACACCACCTGGACGCGGTTGCCGCTGCTGCCGTCACCCTCGCAGACCAGGCCCGCTCCGGCGGCCGGGGCGGCCGCGGGCGGGGCGGCGTCCTGCGCTGCGGAGCCCTGGCCGGCCTCGCCGAGCAGCGCCTTCTGGGTGGCGTCGAGGACGGGCGCGCCGCCCTTCAACAGATCGGCCGTGGAGGGCGGTTGGGCGCCGGCGGGCGGAGTGAGCGCGGGTACCCGGGCGGCCTGGGCGGCGACCGGCGGAACGTCCTTGCGGATGTCCACGTCCTTGGGCGGCGCGTCCGGGCCGTGGCTGCACTGGGCGCTGCCGGTGACCTCCAGCATGTTGCCGCAGCGGTCACTGGTCGGCAGGGTCAACCCCGCGTAGACCAGGCCGCGGTCGGGCTGGTCCTTGGGTATCGCCTTGGGCGGGGCGGCCTTCTCGTCCCGCTTCGGGGCGGGCGCCCTGGTGGCGCCCTCGGCGGTGCCCGTCTCGCCCGGGCCACCGTCGTCCGCGACCGCGTCGAGCGGCGCGTCCGCCGCCGTGACGGTACTGCGCATCGCCCCGGGCTCCAGCGCGGTGCGCAGGCCCAGGGTGCCCGCGACCAGTCCGGCCGCGACCGCCACGGCGACCAGGGCGCTCCTGCGGGTGAACCTGCGGCGCCTGCGCCGGCGGAGTTCGCTGCTCCGGTGTCCCATCGCGTTCCTTTCCTCGTGCGACGGCCCGGACCCTGTGGTGAGGGGTCCGAACCTTCCGACACGAGGGAGAGCCGGTGGGACGGCGGGGAATAACAGAAACCTCTTGCGAAAGTCCCCGGCCCGTTCGAGGCGAGGCCGAGCGGACGGGGAACGGCAGGCGGGGCCCGGCGGCCCGGGCGGCGAAGTGCCGGGGAGCGCACTCGGGGGGTACGCGCTCCCCGGCACGGGGTGGTGGCGGCCACCCGGCCGGAACCCTCGGGGTCTGCGCCCCGGCGGGCCGTGTCGAATGCTAGACCTCCCGCCGGGAGCTGGCCAGCGCCCCGAACGGGGAAGTTTCCGCCCCGGACATGCCATCGCCATACGGGGTATGACGATCCGTCACTTGACTCACTACAGACCCCGGGCCGGCCCTCACCCCGGCCCTCACCCCGGCCCTCACCCCGGCCCTCAGGCCGCGACCCCGACCCGGGCCGGACCACCGACCGCCGGTCCGCTCGCCACCCCCACCGCACCGCAACCGCCGTGCAACCGGGCCAGCCCGGCGGCGAGCACGGCCCGGTCCCCAGCGAGCCACACCCGCAGCGCGGCGGAGAGCGCGGCACTGGCCGGGCCCGCCGACGGGCCGCCGGTGCGCACCAGCCGCTCGCCGAGCAACGGCAGCAGGTCCGCGACCGGCGCGGGCAGCCAGAGGGTGACCGCACAGGGCGCGGGCCGGGCCAGGACCCGCAGCAGCGGCAGCACCGAACCGTCGTCGTGCAGCGAGGGGATGACCTCCAGGAGCCCGTCGACCGCGACACCGGAGACGTCGCCGCCGTGGCCGCGCGCGAGGTCCCGCAGCAGCGCCCGCTCGGCGGCGGTGATCCGGACGGTCAGCATGACCTCGTCATCGCAGTCCATGGTCCCGTTCCCCTGTCGTGGAGTTGGTGGCGTCTGGAGGGTGGTGGAGCCCGGCGGGAGGTGCGGTCCGACGGGCGGTCCGGCCCGGCGGGCGGCCGAACCTCGCGGATCAATCGCGCGCCGAGGGCATTCCTGCCCCGCGACCGCCCTCCGCTACCGGCGTTATCAGGCCGTAGTGCCCGTCGTAGCGGCGGTAGAGCACCCGGGCGCGGCCGTCCTCGGGGCCGGTGTGGCAGACGAACGGGCGCCCGGTGAGCCAGAGCCGGCGGGCCGCCTCGGCGAGGTCGAGCACCGGCAGCGCGTCGCCGCCGGCGGGCCAGGGCTCGACCGCGCCGCTCAGCGGGCAGCGGTGGACCAGGCCGTCCCGTCCGGTGTCGGCGTCCAGGAACAGGTGGAACCGCCGGTCCAGGAGCAGCAGTTCGCGGGCCGCCTGCGCCTGGGTGCGGCGGGCGGGCACGACCGCCTTGTGCCGGGCGATCCGCCGCCGGGCGAGCGGCCGGTCGGCCCACTGCGGCCGGTAGGCGCTCTCGTGCACGGCGGCCAGACCGATGTCGCCCAGTTCGCGCAGCCGGGCCACCCGGCCGGCCAGGGTGCCGAGCACCAGGTCGACGGCCTCCCGGGCGGTGCCGGTGGCCAGCTGGACCCGGACCGGGCCGGTGCCGTCCAGCTCGACGTCGGCCTGGGCGAGCGCGGGCCGGGTGAGCATGCGGTCGCGGGCCCGGGTGAGCCGCAGCCGCAGTCCGTGGACGTCGGGGCCCAGGAGCACCGCGGTGTCCTGCGCCCGGCTCCGGGCGTACTCGGCGTCCTCGCGCGGCAGCTCGCCGCGGATCTCCACCCGGACGTCGAGGGCGGGCCGGTGGCGCAGACGGGTCATCAGGTTCCTCCTTCTCCACCCACCATGCTGGCGTCCCCGCGACCGTGCGGCGAGGGTCCAAAGACCCTCCCGCCGGGGCCCGGTACGGGCCGCCGCGTGGACGGCATCGACGCAGGTCAGGGCGACGGAAGCGGGCCGCTTCGACGCCGGGCGGAGGACCGGGCCGAGGGTCGGACGAAGGACCGGGCAAGGGCCGGGCGAGGGCCGGATGACGGACCGGGCCGAGGGCCGCCCCGGGGGCCGGGCGGCAGGCCTGACGGACGGACGGGCGCAGCGCCGACACGATGATCGTCCGTTGGAGTGATCCGGGCGCGTTCGGCGCAACGCCCGTCGCACCGGCGCGTTTCCCATGGCGTGCGCCCTCCGCCCCTGGCGCACGCGGGTTCCGCGCTCGTCGGCCCCCGCCACCCGGCCGGCCGGCCGGTGCCTTCCTCCGGTACCGCCCGCACCGGCCCCTCTGGTGAGAGGAAGTGTCATGACCCTGCCGACCAACGCCCTGCTGGCAGAGACACGGAAACGGATCGTCCCCCCGAGAACCACGCCACCCCCCGCACCCGCCACCCGAGCCGCCGTCCCGCCGCTCGCCCCCGGCGCCCTGCCCGGCCTCGGCCACGCGGCCGCCCTGCTGCGCGACCCGCTCGGCTTCCTCGGTTCGCTGGCCCGCCACGGCGGCGTGGTCCGGATCCGGCTCGGGCCCCGCACCGTCTGCGTGGTGACCGACGCCCGGCTGGTCCACACCCTGCTCGTCGCCCTCGCCCACGACTGCCCGCGCGGCGCCGTCCAGGACACCCTCAGGACCGCCTTCGGCGACGGCCTGCTGATGTCCGAGGGACAGGCGCACCGCGACCGCCGCCGGATCATCCAACCCGCCTTCGCCCCCGACCGGACGGCCGGCTACCTGGCCGTGATGCACCAGGTCACCGAGGAGCGGGCCGGCCGCTGGCGCGCCGGCCAAGTCCTCGACGTGGCCAAGGAGATGAACCACCTCGCGCTGGAGATCGTCACCCGCTCGCTGTTCGACGCCCGGCTCAGCGAGGACGCCACCCTCGCCTTCCACCGGGCGCTGCCCGACCTGGTGAAGGGCCAGATCGTCCAGTCCCTCTACCCTCACCCCGCCCTCGCCCGGCTCCCGCTGCCCGTCAACCGGCGCTTCGACGCCGCCGTCCGGGTGCTCAACCGGGTGGTCGACCAGGCCGTCAACGGCCGCCCCGGACGCGCCCGGCCCGACCAGCGCGGCGGCACCCTGCCGGCCCTGCTGCGCGCCGCCACCGACCCGGCCACCGGCCGTCCGCTCACCGAGGCCGACGTCCGCTCCGAGGCCATCACCATGTTCGGCGCCGGCACCGAGACCGTCTCCACCACGCTCACCTGGCTGCTCGACGAACTCCTGCGCCACCCCGAGGTGGAGGCCCGGGTCCTGGCCGAACTGGACGAGCACCTGCCCGCCGGCACCACCCCCACCCCCGAGGCGCTCGCCCGGCTCACGTACACCCGCGGCGTCACCCAGGAGGTGGTGCGGCTGCACGCCCCCAACGCCTTCCTGATGCGCACCGCCCGGGTGCCCGTCGACCTCGGCCCGTACCGGATCCCGGCCGGGACCGAGCTGCTGTACAGCCTCACCGCGCTGCACCGCGACCCGCTGAGCTACGACGACCCGTCGAGCTTCCGGCCCGAGCGCTGGCAGGACGGCGGCGGGCTCGGGCGGCCGTCCTTCCTGCCCTTCGGGGCGGGCAAGCACAAGTGCATCGGCGAGGCCTTCGCCTGGGCCGAGCTGACCGTCGCGGCCGCCGCGATCCTGCGCCGCTGGCGGCCGGTGGCGGTGCCGGGGTCGCGGGCCCGGGAGGTGGTGTGGACCACCGTCCAGGCCCACGGCCTGCGGGTCCGGCTGGTGCCGCGCGGCTCCGCCGTACCGAGCGCCGCCGCCTCCGCCCCGGCAGGGCGGGACGTGGCGGCGGACGCTGCGGTCACCGCAAGCACCACAGGCCTCGCACCGGCCGGGGCCGGCACGGACCGGCCGCACTCCGCCGGCTGTCCGCTCACCGGCACCGCGGCCCGCCCCGGCGCGCCCGCCGCCGTGCCCCTCCCCCGGCCGCCCGCCGAACTGCGCGCCGCCGCCGACCGGCACGCCGACTGGGCGGTCCGCCACGGCCTGCTCGCCCCCACCGAGCTCCCCGACTACCGGGCCTACGCCCTGCACGAGCTGATCGGCCACGCCTTCCCCCGCGCCCGGGGCACCGACCTGGACCTGCTGGTGGACATGCTGGGCTGGTTCACCGTCCTGGACGACCGCTTCGACGGCCCGCCCGGGCGCCGGCCCGCCGAGGCCCACGCGCTGGTCGACCCGCTGATCTCCGCCCTCGACGGCGACGCCCGCCCCGCGGCACCGGGCGACCTGCTCCTCACCGCCTGGCAGGAGCTCTGGGACCGTCAGCGCCGGTCCACCTCCCCCGACTGGCGCGCCCGGGCGGCCCGCGAGTGGCGCGCCTGCCTGGCCACCTTCCCCGCCGAGGCCGAACACCGCGCCCGCGGCACCGTTCCCGCCCTGGGCCTCGGCCTGGCCGACACCATGCGGCTGCGCCGCCACGGCAGCTGCGTCTACCCGTTCATGAACATACTGGAACGGGTCCACGGCGCCGACGCCCCCGCCGCCCTGCACGCGGAACCCGCACTGCACCGCCTGCGCGCCAACACCGCCGACGCCGCGACGCTGATCAACGACCTCTACTCGCTGGAGCGGGAGGAACGGCAGAGCGCCGCCGCGTTCAACACCGTCCTCACCCTCCAGCGGGTCCGCGGCTGCACCCGCAGCCGGGCCGTGCGCGCGGTGCGCACCCGGGTCGGCACCCTGCACCGGGAGAACGAGCGGCTGCGCCGCGACCTGGGCCGCCGCCACCCGGCGGGGCGCTGGTACCTGGACGGCACCCGGGAGTTGGTGGCCGGCGTCCAGGCCTGGACCAGCACCAGCGACCGCTACCTGGTACCGGGCGACCGCGCTCGCTGACGGGCGTCGCGGCCGGGCGTCGCAGCCGGGCGTCGCAGCCGGGCGTCGCAGCCGGGCCGGACGGCTACTTGCGGTCGCCGAGGGTGAACAGCAGCAGGACGAAGCCCGCGAACAGGTGGGTGGCGAAGATGTAGATGCCGGCGCGGATCAGCATCGCCTTGCGGCGGCGCTTCTCCTCGCCGGTGCTGTCGGCACTGTTGGCGCTGTCGCCCATCGGGCTGTTCTCCTCAGGTCGGTCACGGTCACGGTCGCCCGCCGGTGGGCGCAAAGCTGCCGGCTGCGGACTCAGCGGGGCGACCGGCCACCGGCGGCGCGCAGCTCGGTGAGCAGCGCCCCCTGGTCGGTGATCAGCTCGGTCAGGATCCGCCGCGCCGCGCTGAGCAGCTCGGCGACGTCCGGGGTGCTGAGCGCGTACACCACCGTGTTGCCCTCGCGGGTGGCCGTGACCAGCTGGGTGCGGCGCAGCACCGCGAGCTGCTGGGAGAGGTTGGACGGCTCGATACCGATCTCCGCCAGCAGCTCGCGCACCGGCCGGGGGCCGTCCTGGAGCAGTTCCAGGACCCGGATCCGGACGGGGTGGCCGAGGGTGCGGAAGAACTCCGCCTTCGCCTGGTACAGCGGGACCGGCATGGCCCGTTCCCTCCCTCGATCCGGCTCGGTGGCGGCCTGGTCGCCCGGCCGGGCGGGGTCCGTGCCACGGCCGGTAGGCATCATCGCCACAGATGAAGATTTCTTCAAGTCGTCACAGTGGAAGGTGACCTCTCCCACATCGACGGCCGGATCGGGACGGCGAAGGGCCGGACCCGGGACGCTGCCAACTCCCGGGCCCGGCAGTCTGGGTGACGAGCCGTCAGCAGCCTACAGGCACATCGACGGTGACCGGGGCCGGTCCCCGCAAGCTCCCCTCCACCGCGAAGGAGGCGTGCACGACCGACCCGCAGGGCACGGTGGCACCGACCCCGTCCACCCGGACCGTGCTGACCCTGAACTCGGTGCGCCCGGCCACCGCACCGAGCGGGCCGACGCCGGCCAGATCGGCCGACAGCCGGGTGACCAGCGCCTGCGGCGCCGGCGGCCACGGCGTTCCCGGCGAGGGCGGGCCGGCCAGCCCGATCAGGCCGTACAGCACGACGGCGTCACCGGTGACGTCCGCGCAGACCCTGGTGGACAGTCCGGCCTGGAGGCCGGAGTGGCCGCAGGTGGTGACGGTGGCGGACTCCTGCCCGGCGGCGGCCGCCGGCAGCGGCACGCCCAGCAGCGCGACGGCACCGGCCGCGCCTGCCGCGATCCGGGTGATGCGGGTGATGCGGGTAGCGCGGGTGATGCGGTTCATGGCTCCTCCTTCGGAGGGTGTGAGGAATGAACGCGTGGGACGGGGGTCGAGCAGTGTGTCATGGCACATGTGACATTTCATGCGTGCCTTGACTGCAACTCTGCCATGCGATTCAAACCCCCAAGTGCCACTTCCCCTTCGAACCCATGCCTCCGACCGAAAGCACGCCTACGATGGCGTGTTCCCATTCGGCACGGCGAACCCCCGCACCTCGCCGGGCGTCGGCCTGGTGAACCCAGGATGAACCGTTGGCCCGGCGGCCGGACCGAGCAGCGGGGCCGCCCGGTCGGCTGCCCTGCTGCCCTGGCCGCCCTGGCCGCCCTGGCCGCGGGCCGCGGGCCGCGGGCCGCGGGCCGCTGTCAGCCGAGGTCCTCCCGCAGCGCGTCCACCCGGGCGACGGCCTCCGTGAAGGCCGCGCGGTCGAGGCCGCCGGAGTCCAGGGCGGCCGCCAGGGCGGTGGTGGCGTCCTCGCCCTGCTGGGGGTCGCGGGCGGAGCAGAGGATCAGGTCCATCCCGGCCGCCGCGGCGGCGACGGCACGCGGGCCGGTCGGACCGTACGGCGTGAGGGCGTCGGCCTCCAGGGCGTCGGTGACGGTGACGCCGTCGAAGCCCAGGCGCTCACGGAGTTCGCCCTGGACCACGGTGGGCGACAGCCCGGCCGGGCGGTCCGGGTCCAGCGCCGGGTAGACCGCCCAGGAGGCCATCACCATCTGCACGCCCGCGGCGATGGCGGCCCGGTACGGGGCCTCGTCGCGGGAGCGCAGCCGGTCCAGCGGGACGGGAAGGGTGACGGGGCGGGCGTCGGTGTTCTCGTCCCGGGCCGCCGCGCCCAGGCCGGGGAAGTGCTTGGCGGTGGCCGCCACGCCCCGGCTCTGCTGCTCGGCGAGGAAGGCGCTGCCCAACGCGCCCACCGTGGACGGGTCCTGGCCGTAGGAGCGCTCGTAGCGGTCGATGAAGTTGCCCGGGGTGTCGTAGACGTCGAGCACCGGGGCGAGGTTGACGTTCAACCCGGCGTCGCCGAGCGTTCCGGCGGCGCCGGCGCCGGAGTCCACGGCGGCGGCGAACGGATCCGGGGCCGTCCCGGTGCGGCGGGCGGAGAGCTCCGGCGCCCCCGGCAGCCGGCGCACCTTGCCGCCCTCCTGGTCGGTCATCAGCAGCAGCGGGCGCGCGTCCGGGGCCTCGGCAGCGGCCTGCTTCAACGCGGCCACCGCCTCGGCCAGTTGCTCCGGACCGGTGACGTTCTCACCGAACAGGATGACCCCGGCCGCCCGGCCCTCCCGGATCGCCCGCAGCACCCCGGGCGGCGGGGTCGGGCCGGGGTAGGAGAGCACGATGCGCCGACCCGCGAGTTGACGCGCGTCCTGGTGCCGTCCGGTCATCGCCGGGTTCCTCTCGTCGGGGAGCCCTCTCCCGCGCGTCACCGACCCGGCGGGGACGGGGCCGAGCACGGCCGCCACCACCAGCACCACCGACGTCAACCGGGCGATCCGCCGTAACGGGGCCATCCGTCCCTCCAGGGTCAGCAACGGCATACGGTCCGTCAGCGTACCCAGGAACCCGCCGGACGGCAGCCCGCACACCACCACCCCCGCCACCGGCACCGGGGCCGGGCCCCCGTTGGCCCCCCGGCCGCGTGCGGTGGGCCTCAGACGGCGTGCTCGACGAACTCGCCGCAGTCGTGGAAGCCCAGACGGCGGTAGACCGGCCGGCCTTCCGCCGAGGCCTGGAGGACGGCGATCCGGTACCCGTGGGCGCGGGCCGTCGCCAGGGCGGCGAGGGTGAGGGCGCCGCCGTAGCCGCGTCGGCGGTGGGCGGCCAGGGTGGCGATGTTGTAGATCCCGGCGACCCCCGCGTGCAGGAGGACCTCGGCCGAGCAGACCGGCCGGTCGTCGACGTAGCCGACCAGGTAGCGGGCCGGACAGTCGTCGGCGAGTGCCGACTCCGCCGCACGGGTGAAGAACCGCCGCACGGTGGCGGCCGGCGGGTCCCAGTTCGCGGCCACCACCGAGGCGTGGTCGGCGAGGCCTTCGGGTGTGGTCACGGCGCGGATGTCGAGCCCGGTGACGCGCTCGGGCGGTGGGGCGTCGTCCAGGAGCGCCCACATGGCCGTCTCCCGCTCGGACGCCTCCAGGCCGGCGGCGCTCAGGCGGGCGGACAGGTCCGGCAGGGTCGAGGCGGGGCCGACCCACCACGAGAACGGGCGCCCCCTGGCGGCCAGGTCCCGGACGGTGTCGGCGATCCGCGCGTCGGCGGTGTCCGGGCGGAAGCGGGCCAGGGCGACGATGTTGAAGGTGTCGTCGTCGAGGCCGCTGTCGGCGACCGTCAGGTCGTCCGCGTCGGCGACGGTCATGCCCGCGGTACGGCGGTGCAGGTGACAGGCGTGCTCGGCCAGGTTCCGCTCCATCCTGGCCAGCAGGTCGGCTCGCTCCGGTGCAGCGGGTTTCGTCGTCCTCATGGTGGTCGATTCGATCACGCAGGAGCCGGGCGGGCACCCGAATTGCGGCCGGCCGAGGCCCGGCGGACCAACTCCCCCAGGACGGCGATGCCTTCGGCGATGTCGCCCGGCGGGCCGGCCGCGTAGCCGAGCACCAGACCGGGCGGGAACGGCAGGCGGGCGTGCCAGGACAGGGGCTGGACCTTGACGCCGCGGGCGAGCGCCGCGGTGGCCAACTCCACGTCGCTGCATTCGAGTTGCTCCGGCAGGGTGAGCATCAGGTGCAGCCCGGCGGCCGCGCCGTGCACGGTCGCGGCGGGGAGGTGGGTACGGACGGCGGCGATCATCGCGTCCCGGCGGCGACGGTGGCGGCGTCGCAACAGCCGCAGGTGGCGCTCCAGTTCACCGGATTCCATCAGTCGGGCGAGCACCAGTTGGGGCAGCACCGGGTTGCCGAGGTCCGCGAAGCGCTTGGCGTCGAGGACGGCCGCACGCAGCGGCGGCGGCACCAGCAGCCAGCCGGTGCGCAGCGCCGGGGCGAGCAGTTTGGAGGTGCTGCCCGCGTAGCAGACCCGGTCGGGCAGTTCGGCCCGCAGCGCGGGGACGGGCGGGCGGTCGTAACGGTGCTCGGCGTCGTAGTCGTCCTCGACGACCAGACCGCCCTCGCCCGCCCAGCGCAGGAGTTCACGGCGCCGCTCGCCGCCGAGGACGACACCGGTCGGGTACTGGTGGGCGGGGGTGAGCAGCACGGCGGGGGCGCCGGTGGCGCGCAGCGCGTCGACCCGGATGCCCTCGGCGTCCACCGGGACGGGCGGGGTGGCGGCGAGCCAGTGGGCGAGGTGCTGGCGGGCGCCGAGGGAGCCCGGATCCTCGACCGCGACCTCGGTGATGCCCATCCGGCCGAAGGCCCGGCCGAGCAGTGCGAGCGACTGGGCCGTCCCAGCGACCACGAGCACCTCCTCCGGGTCGGCGCGGATGCCCCGGTTGCGGGCGAGCCAGTGGGCGACGGCCTGCCGCAGGGCGGGGGTGCCGCGGACGTCCCCGTAGCCGAGGTCGGCCGCGGCGAGGCCGTCGAGGACGGCCCGTTCGGCCCGCAGCCAGGCGGCGCGGGGGAACGCGGCGAGGTCGGGCACGCCGGGGGTGAGGTCGATCCGGGCGGGGGTGGCGCGCAGGTGGTCGAACACCTCGGGGTCGGGGTCGTCCCGGAACAGCGCGGGTGCCGGGCGGGCCGGCACAGCGGCGGAAACCGCGCTGGGAACCTCGGTGGGAACCGCGGCCGGCGGCAACGCGACCACGACCGTCCCGCCCCGGCCCCGCCCGGCGAGCTGCCCCGCCTCGGCGAGCCGCCGGTAGGCATCGGTCACCACGCCCCGGGAGACGCCGAGTTCGGCCGCGAGCACCCGACTGGCGGGCAGTCGGGTGCCGGCGGGCAGCAGCCCGTCGGCGACGGCCTCGCGCAACCGGCCGGCCAGCCAGTCGGTGAGGCCGCCCGGCGGGGCCTCGGCGGCATCGAGCTGGAGGAAGTCGACACCGGTCTCCCCGACCTCCCCGGCCGGTCCGGCCTCTTTGGACCTGTCGTTCGCGGCGGCTTTGGACCTGTTCACCGGTCCATACTGACGCGAGGGTTGAGCCATGACCACCGAGACGACCCCGCTCCCCGCCACCCCGTACGTCCACGGCTACTCCGACACCGAGGCGCAGCGCCTCGGCGACCAGGCCGACACCCTCGCCGAGCTGCTGCACTCGGGCACCGCCTACCCGGCGGGCAGCCGGGTGCTGGAGGCGGGCTGCGGGGTGGGGGCGCAGACGGCGCACCTGCTCGCCACCAGCCCGGGCGTGCTGCTCACGGCGGCGGACGTCTCCGCGCGGTCGCTGGACCAGGCCCGGGCCCGGATCGCCGCCGCGGCGCCGGCCGCCCAGGTCACCTGGCACCACGGCGACCTCCACCGACTGCCCTTCCCGGACGGCGCGTTCGACCACGTCTTCCTGTGCTTCGTACTGGAGCACCTGCCCGACCCGACGGCCGGGCTGGCCGCGCTGCGGCGGGTGCTGCGGCCGGGCGGCACGATCACGGTGATCGAGGGCGACCACGGCTCGGCCTTCTTCCACCCGGAGACCCCGGCGGCCCGCCGCACCGTCGACCACCTGGTCCGGCTCCAGGCCGGGGCGGGCGGCGACGCCCTGGTGGGGCGCCGGCTGCACCCGCTGCTGACGGCGGCCGGGTTCGCGGACGTGACGGTCCGCCCGCGGACGGTCTACGCCGACGACGGCCGCCCGGCCCTGGTGGAGGGCTTCACCCGGCGGACCTTCGTCCCGATGGTCGAGGCCGTCCGGCCCGAGGCCCTGGCCGCCGGGCTCACCACCCCGGAGGCCTTCGACCGCGGCATCGCCGACCTGCGCCGGGCGGCCGAACCGGGCGGGACCTTGCACTACACCTTCTTCAAGGCGGTCGCGGTCAACCCCTGACGCGTACGGGGTCGGCGCCTACCACCAGCCGCCACAGCCGCTGGAGTCGCAGGCACGCAGGTAGACCTCATAGGCGCCCTTGTAGGAGTACTGCTTCCCGAACGTGACCTTCTTCTGCTCCAGGCCGCCGGACTCCCAGCTGATCCGCACCTCGACCCAGACACTGCCGCTCCGCGTCAACCAGGCGAACTGACCGTTGTAGCCCTTGTGCCCGTCACCCGTCCAGGACTTCTCGACTCCGGCCTTGAAGCCCTTCGGGGACCACAGGTTCACGTCCGCCCCACTCTTCGGGGCGGCAGCGGCCGTACCGGCACCGACCGCCGCTGTCAGGGCGGCGGAAGCGAGCACGAGCACCGCGTCGCGCATACGCATCGGAACGATCTCCTTCCGGACATGTCTCGCCTTCGGTGCAATGGTCCCGGAACAGCTCCCGGGAGCGTCACTCCGAAATCGGCCAGTTCGCGTCAACCACCGTGGCGGGGAGAGCCGTTCGGGGCGGACGGCGGGGTCGGACCGTTCTCCGAGGGATCGGGCTCAGGACCGAGTTCCGCCATCCGGTCGGCGATCAGGTCGACGCACTCACGGATGCCGGGCACGGGCTCCGGCGACGCGTCGCGGATCGCCTTGATCGCGTGGACGTGGCGCCGTACGGCGAGGTGTTCGTCGACCGTGCGACGGACGTCGGCGGGGAGTGCGGTCCAGAGGGGGTGGTCCATGGCCGCCATCCAAGGCGGGGCGGCCCGCCCCGGCAATCGATTAACGGCCGGTCGAACCTCCGGCCGACCCGCGGGTCAGCCGGCCGGGTCGTCCCCGAGGTCGGCGAGCAGTGCGCGCATGGCGTCGACGAGCGCGGCCCTGCGGGCCTCGTCGAGGTCGGCGAGCATGCGGTGCTCGGTGGCGATGTGGTCGGGGAGGGCGCGGTCGATCAGGGCGTGGCCCTCGGGGGTGAGTTCGACGTCGCGGCTGCGGCGGTCCTGGTCGCTGCGGGTCCGGGTGACCAGACCGCGGGCTTCCAGGCGGTCGAGGCGCTGGGTGATGGCACCGGAGGTGACCATGGCGGACTGCATCAGGCCGGTGGGGGTGAGGCGGTAGGGCGGGCCGCTGCGCTTGAGGGTGGCGAGGACGTCGAACGAGGGCGCGTCCAGGCCGTGTTCGGCGAAGGTGCGGTTGAGTTCGGCGTCGACGAGGCGGTAGAGGCGCTTGAGCCGGCCGAACACCTCCATCGGGGAGACGTCCAGGTCGGGGCGCTCGGCGCCCCATTGCGCGACGACGCGGTCGAGATGATCTGCCACGGGTTCAGGGTAAGCGATGCCCGTCGGATTCCTTAGCGATGAGGTAACTGTGAGCCACATCACCGGTGGGATCCGCCGAAAAATGCCTTAGCGCTGAGATACATTGGCTTAGTGCTAAGCAATCGCCTCGCCGTCCTGCTGACGACGGCCCTCGCACCCGCGGTCTGGGGGACGACCTACCTCGTCACCACCGAACTGCTCCCGCCCCACCGACCGCTCCTCGCCGCCGTCATCCGCTGCCTGCCCGCCGGACTGCTGCTGATCGCCCTCACCCGCACCCTACCCAAGGGCGACTGGTGGTGGCGCGCCCTCGTCCTCGGCGCCCTCAATATCGGCGCCTTCCAGGCCCTGCTGTTCATCGCCGCCTACCGCCTCCCGGGCGGGATCGCCGCCACCGTCGGCGCCGTCCAGCCCCTGGTCACCGCCGGACTCTCGGCCGCCCTGCTCGGCGACCGGCTCACCCTGCGCACCGTGCTCTCCGGCATCGCCGGGGTGGCGGGCGTCAGCCTGCTGGTGCTGCGCGCCGGCGCCCGGCTGGACGCGGCCGGGGTGGCCGCCGCGCTCGGCGGCGCGGTGGTGATGGCCTTCGGCGTCGTGTTCTCCAAGCGCTGGGTCTCCCCCGCACCGCTGCTCGCCACCACCGGCTGGCAACTCACCGCCGGCGGCCTGCTGCTGGTGCCGGCCACCCTGCTGAGCGAGGGCGCCCCGCCCACCCACTACACCGCCGACAACCTGCTCGGCTACGCCTACCTCTGCCTGATCGGCGCGGCCCTCACCTACGCCGTCTGGTTCCGCGGGCTGCGCTCGCTGCCGCCGACCTCGCTGTCCTTCCTCTCCCTGCTCAGCCCGGTGGTCGCCACCCTGGCCGGCTGGCTGGTGCTCGGACAGGACCTGAGCCCGCTGCAGGCGCTCGGCGCGCTGGTCGTCCTCGGCTCGCTGATCGTCGCCCAGACCCAGCGGCCCCACCGGGCCGCCCCACCGTCCACCGGACCGGGCCCGGGACCGGACCTCCGGCCGGACCCGGTGCGCGAGAACGCCTGACCCGGCACCTCGCACACCGCACACCGCACACCGCACGACACACCACCCCTGCCCCGTCCCAGTCCCGTTCAGAGGAACCGAGGAGAGACCTTCATGCGCATCACCGTGTTCGGCGCCACCGGCAACGTCGGCCGACGGGTCGTGACCGAGGCGCTCGCCCGCGGCCACGAGGTGACGGCCGTCGTCCGCGACCCCGCCAAGCCGCACGGCCTGCCGGCCACCGTCACGCTCGCCGTCGGCGATGCCGGCGAGCCCGCCGACGTCGCCCGGATCGTCGCCGGCCAGGACCTGGCGGTCACCGCCACCCGCCCGGCGCCCGGCCGTGAGCACGAGCTGGCGGCCACCACCCGGGGTCTGCTGGCCGGCCTCGCCGGGACCGGCGTGCGCCTGCTCGCCGTCGGCGGGGCCGGCAGCCTGACCGTGCCGGGCACCGACGGCACGATCCTGGTGGAGTCGCCCGGCTTCCCCGCGGAGATCCGGCCGATCGCCCTGGCCTGCGGCGAGCAGCTGGAGCTCTACCGCGCGGACGGGGAGGTCGACTGGACGTACCTGAGCCCGGCCGCCCTGCTCGAACCCGGGGTGCGCACCGGCCGGTTCCGGCTCGGCCGGGACGAGCTGCTGGTCGACGCCGACGGCAACTCGGCGATCTCCATGGAGGACCTCGCCGTCGCGCTGCTGGACGAGGCGGAGCGGCCCGTGCACCGACGTGCCCGGTTCACCGCCGCTTACTGAGCCGCCCTCCGGAACCGCACCCGCCCGAACCACCCGCCGGAACCACCCGCCGGAACCGCTGCTGAAACGCCCCCCGCCGGGCCGTGGTGCTGGATACCCCCGCCCGGGGGTGTATCCAGCACCACCCCGAAGGCGGTCTCCTGCCTCATCGTGCGTCAGCCGTCCGGCGGGACATGATCGTTCCCGTGAACACCACCGCATCCCACGGCCGCCGCGCCGCCGCCCTCGCCGCCGCGCTCCTCGCCGGCCTCGCCCTGCCCGCCACCGCGAACGCCGACTCCGGCCGCAACCCGGGGGACGCCGACCGCGTCCCCGCCCGCTACGCCCGGCAGGCGCTCGACTGGCAGCCCTGCGCGGGCCAACCGGCCCTGGAGTGCGCCACCATGGCCGTCCCGCGCGACTGGCACCACCCCGGCGCAGGCGACGACCTGAGCATCGCCGTCTCCCGGCACCGCGCCACCGACCAGGCCCACCGCAAGGGCGCGCTGATGGAGACGGCCGGCGGCCCGGGCGGGCAGGGCCTGCTGCGCCCGATGGACCTCGCCCAGGGCGCCCCCGCGGTGGCCGCCGCGTACGACATCGTCAGCTTCGACCAGCGCGGCGTCGGCCGCAGCACCCACGTCGCGTGCCAGACCCCGGAGGAGTTCCAGGAGTTCCTGGCCGGGGACTACCGCGACCGGTCCCCGGAGGCGGTCGACCGGGTCATCGCCAACTCCCGCAAGCTGGTGGAGGGTTGCGAGAAGAACAGCGGCGACCTGCTGCCCTACCTGACCACCGAGCAGACCGCCCGCGACATGGACCTGTACCGCTCGCTGCTCGGCGAGAAGAAGATCAGCTACTACGGCGCCTCCTACGCCACCATGATCGGCGCCTACTACGGGACGCTCTTCCCGCATCGGGTCGAGCGGATGGTGCTGGACAGCAACATCGGCTTCGACGGCACCTGGGAGCAGTACGAACTGGGCCAGCCGATGAGCTTCCAGCGCCGCTTCGAGGAGGACTTCCTGCCCTGGATGGCCGCCCGGGACGCCACCTACCACTGGGGCTCGACCCCGGCGGAGGTCGGAGCCCACTGGGAGCAGCGGCGCGCCGCCCTGCACGACGCGCCGATCACCGACGGGTCGTTGACGCTCGGCCCCAACCAGCTGGACAACGGCACGATCAACGCGATCTACAGCGAGAAGGCCTTCCCCCTGCTGGCGAGCGGACTGACCGCGCTGGACGACTGGCAGCAGGCCGATCCGGCCGCCAAGGAGACCGCCCGCCGGCTGTTCGGCCAGTACCTCAGCCCGGAGTTCCTCGCCGAGTACTTCTCGGTGACGTGCGGCGACACCCCGTGGACGAAGGACCTGGACACCTGGATCGAGCGCGGCGCGGAGAACACCGCGCGCTACCCGCTGATCGGTGCCCGCACGCTCGCGTTCAGCTCGGTCTGCGCGCTCTGGCCGACCGCCCCGGCGCCCGAGGTCAAGGTCACCGGCGCCCACCTGCCGCCGGTGCTGATGCTCAACTCGCTGCACGACCCGGCGACGTACTACGAGGCGGCGCTCGGCGCGCACCGGGCGCTGCGCGGCTCCCGGCTGGTGACGGTCACCAGCAACGGCAACCACGGCCAGTACCCGGGCTCCGACCCGTGCGTCACGGACACCGTCGAGCGCTACCTGCTGGACGGCCGCGCGCCCGATCACGACCTCACCTGCCCGGCACCGCAGGCCGGTTGAGCCCCGGGGCACCGCGGCCGACCGGCCCGGCCGGGCCGGTCAGGAGCGGGACTGTCAGGAGCGGGCCGGTCAGGAGCGGGACTTCGGCCGGAGCTTGCCGCGCAGGTGCTCGGCGGCCACGGCCAGGACGAGGAAGCCGCCCACCGACAGCTTGATCCCGGCCTTGGCGACGATCCAGCCGATGCCCGGGACGGTCCAGCCCAACCAGTGGAGCCCGGCCAGCATCGCCGCGCAGCCGCAGACGATCGCCAGCACGGTGGCACCGACGGCGGCGACCCGCGAGAGTTCGCGCGGGCCGTCGTCGCCGTGCACGCCGGCCTCCGAAGTGGCCTCCACCGCAGTCCCGTTGGCGGTGTCGTCCGCCGCCGCTCCGGCCGTCCCGTTCGTACCCCGATCACCCATGCAGGTGATCATACGGCCTCACCGGTGGGAGTGGTGGGTGTCCCCGAGGTGCTCCCCGGTCTCGTCGTCGGGGAAGCTGACGGCCATGGTGACCCGGTACTCGAAGACGTCGTGCCGGTGCCCGGGCACCCGCGCCCAGGCGAGCGAGTGCACCTCGGCCTCCGGGGCCTGCCGGCACCAGGCGGCGGCCTCCTCCAGGGCGCGCGCTGCCGAACGCCCGGTGCACACCACGGCGGTGTAGGCGGCGACCGCGACGTCCCCGCCGGTGGTGCGGCCGCTGCGCGACACCGCCCGGACGGCGGCGGCGGCCTGGGTCAGGTCACGGGCCAGGTCGTCCACCACCCGAGGGGGTGCCGGCAGGACCACCGCCCCCTCGGCGACGGTCTCCGGCAGGTTCGCGCTCACGGCTTCGGCCTCCATCCACATGGTCACGCGGCACAGCATGCCGGACCGGGATTCCTGGCATGCCCACTTTCACCTGAACGTCATCCGTCCAGGGCCGAGTTGGGGATGCCCCCTGGCGCCCGACCGTCCGTCCTGCTAGGGAAGGCCGCCCACGGGGGCGGGCATCGGGCCAGGTCAGCGGGGTTCGCGACGGGCGCCGCCGGGGAGCCCGAAACGACGCCCACGCACCACCCCCGCGCTTCGAACCGCCCGTCCGACCGCCGGGGCGCCCGGCCGCCCGGCGTTGGCCCCACGGCCAACTCCCTTTACTGGCAGCGGAGATGGAGCGCGGAGCGGGCGCCACGCGACGACTCCGGGCCGACCGGGCCTCGGCCGGGACGCCGCGTTCACCCGTCGTCGGGTTCGCGGCCGCCTCCCGTCCATCCTGGACCTGTCAGATCGTCGTGATACTAATCGTTGCGGCGGCGGGCGCCGCCGATTCGGCGGGCGGGCACGATGACGAAGGCTCAACCGTTCCGGGAGGGTCCGGACGGCGACGGGGAGGGGCAGCAGATGGCGGCGAGGATCGGCAGTGCCAAGGGCGGGCGGAAGGTACGGATCGGCAAGCGGGTCACCGGCACGGCGGCCGCGTTCGCCGCGCTGGCCGCGCTGACCGGCTCTCAGGTGTCGGGCCTCGGGCTCGCCCCGGCCGCCGCCGCCGACACCGGGCAGGCACAGGACGCCACCGCGCAGTCCGCGAGCGGCTCCACCACCCCCTTCGGCGGTCCGGCCGCCGGAGTCCCGGGCACCGCGGCCGACGGCGGCAGCGCCGTCCAGCTGCCGCAGCCGCCCGGCACCCAGCCCGGTCTGCCCGCGGCCGGCCCGTTCACCGCCAACGGGCCCTCACTGCCCGCCACCGTCTTCGCCGCGTACCAGAAGGCCGAGGCCTCACTGGCGCAGCGTTCGCCGGGCTGCCACCTGCCCTGGCAGCTGCTGGCGGCGATCGGCCAGGTCGAGTCCGGCCAGGCGAACGGCGGCAAGGTGGACGCCGCCGGCACCACGCTCACCCCGATCCTCGGCCCGGTGCTGGACGGCAACGGCTTCGCCGCGATACCCGACACCGACGGCGGCCGCTACGACGGCGACTCCCGTTGGGACCGCGCGGTCGGCCCGATGCAGTTCATCCCCTCCACCTGGGCCTCCTGGGGCGTGGACACCACCGGCAAGGGCACGGCCGACCCGAACAACATCTTCGACGCGGCCGAGGCCGCCGGGCGCTACCTGTGCGCGGGCGGCCGGGACCTCTCCGACCCGGCCCAGCTGGACCGGGCGATCCTCAGCTACAACAACTCCACCGAGTACCTGCGCACCGTCCGCAACTGGATGGCGCACTTCGGCAGCGGCCAGGTGACCACGGTCGCGGACCGCCCGGGCGTCCCGACCCTGCCCGGCTCGACGCCCTCGCCCTTCCTCCGGCCGTCCGGCAGCACCGGCACCCCGGGCACCACCCCGACCGGCGGCACCGGCACCGGCCCGACGCCGGGCGGCCAGCCGACGGTGCCTCCGGTGACGCCGACTCCGACGCCGTCCGCGCAGCCCACCGGCACGCCGACGCCGAGCGGTTCGCCCTCGCCCTCCGCCAGCCCGACGGCCACCCCGAGCGGCACGCCGACGACGACTCCGAGCACCACGCCGACCGGCAGCGCCTCCCCGACGGCCACGCCGTCCGGCACCCCGACCGGCACGCCGACGTCCTGCCCGAGCCCGACCGCGACCGCGACGCCCACCGGAACGGCCACGCCGAGCGGTTCGCCCTCGCCCACCGCCGGCCCGACGTCCACCCCCACCGGCACCCCGTCGGCCGCTCCGTCCACCGCCCCGAACTGCGCGACGCCCACCCCCAGCGGCAGCCCGAGCGCCACCGCGACCCCCAGCGCCACCACCTCCGCCGCGCCGACCGGCACGCCGACCGGCACGCCGAGCGCCTCGCTCTCGCCCTCCCCCGCGGCGAGCGCGAAGAAGTAGCACCCGCGCACGCACCGCACCCAACCGCCGACGGCGGCAGAACGGCCCGACCGGCCGGACTGCCCCCGTCCGCACCTCCGGGACGCGAACGCCGTCGGGGCCGAGCTCCTACAGCTCCAGGTGCCGCGCCGCCCGGTGCACGCGCCAGCGGCCGAGCATCCCGTGCAGCTCGTCGATCATGAACTCGAAGAAGGCCGCGCTCTCCGCGAGCCGCTCCCCCGCGACCGTGCCCCTGCCGACGGTCACCTCCCCCTCCTTCAACACCCCGATCCAGCGCAGCAGCAGTTCGTCGCGCCGGGTCAGCGACTCGAACCAGACGTCGTTGAGCACCCGGTAGCGGTCGCGGCGGGAGCCCGGCTCGCGCTCCTTGGCGACCAGACCGACCTGGATCAGGTAGCGCATCCCGCCGGAGACGGCCGCCGGGCTGATCTGCAGCCGCTCGGAGAGCTCGGCGGAGGTCAGTACACCGCTCTCCTCGGCCATCAGGCAGGAGAAGATCCGGGCGGGCATCCGACCCATGCCGGCGACCACCAGCTCGGCCGCGAACCGCTCCACGAAGTCGGCCACGGCCTGGTACTCGTGCCACCTGCCCGGCACCGGCGCCGCCCCCTGCTCCACGCCCTGCTCCGCACTCCGCTCCGGTTCCCGTTCCACCGCTCTCCCCTTTCCCGGAGATCATCCGCCCACTGACCGAACTTTAACGCCTTCCCAATATTCACGTTTTTCTGAAACTACGGTAGCTTCGAAAGCATGACCAAGGCCATCATCCTGTCCGGCCTGCGCAAGACCTTCGGCCGGACCACCGCGCTGGACGGCCTCGACCTCACCGTCGAGACCGGCGAGGTCCACGGCTTCCTCGGCCCCAACGGCGCCGGGAAGTCCACCACCCTCCGCGTCCTGCTCGGCCTGCTGCGCGCCGACGGCGGCAGCGCCCGACTGCTCGGCAAGGACCCGTGGCGCGACGCCGTCGAGTTGCACCGCCGCCTCGCCTACGTCCCCGGGGACGTCGAGCTGTGGCCCAACCTCACCGGCGGCGAGGCGATCGACCTGCTCTGCCGACTGCGCGGCCGGCCCGACCCCCGCCGCCGGGACGAACTGGTCGAGCGCTTCGACCTCGACCCGACCAAGAAGGGCCGCAGCTACTCCAAGGGCAACCGGCAGAAGGTCGCCATCGTCGCCGCACTCGCCTCCGACGCCGAGCTCCTGCTGCTGGACGAGCCGACCTCCGGCCTGGACCCGCTGATGGAGGTGGTCTTCCAGGACGTCGTCCGGCAGGCCAAGGACCAGGGCCGCACCGTCCTGCTCTCCAGCCACGTCCTGGACGAGGTGGAGAAGCTGGGCGACCGGGTCAGCATCATCCGCCGGGGCCGGGTGGTGCAGAGCGGCACCCTGTCCGAACTGCGCCACCTCACCCGCACCACCGTGGAGGCGGAGACCGACCGGCCCGTCACCGGACTGGACGCGCTGCCCGGGGTGCACGCCCTGCGCACCGAGGGGCGCCGGGTCCGCTTCGCCGTGGACGGCACCCGGCTCGACGCCGCGGTACGGATGCTGAGCGAGGCCGGACTGCGCACCCTGGTCAGCCACCCGCCCACCCTGGAGGAGCTCATGCTGCGCCACTACGGCGACGAGCTGGCCGCCAACGGGCACCACCCCGACCCCGAGGCCGTCCGATGACCGCCACCACCGCCCCCACCGCCCGGCGCACCGCCCCGGTCCGCCCCGGCGGGCCCGCCGCCCTGGCCGGCGCCGCCACCCTGCTGCGCTTCGCGCTGCGCCGCGACCGGGTACGGCTGGGCGCCTGGGTGCTCGGCCTCGGGCTGCTCACCCTGGCCACCGCCGACAGCGTCCACTCCGTCTACCCGACCGCCGCCGACCGGGCCTCGATCGCGCACGCCTCGGCCAGTCCCGCCGTGCTCGCCATGACCGGCCCGGCCCGCTACCTGGCCGACTACACCTGGGGCGCGATGCTCGGCCACCGGCTGCTGGGCCTGCTGATCGTCCTCGCCGGTCTGCTGAACGTGCTGACCGTCATCCGGCACACCCGGGCCGAGGAGGAGGGCGGCCGCGCCGAGCTGGTCCGCTCGGCCGCCGTCGGCCGGCACGCCCAGCTCGCCGCCGCGCTGGCCGCCGCCGCGGTCGCCGACCTCGCCCTCGGCCTGCTGCTCGCCCTGGGCCTGCCCGCCCTCGGCATCCCCGGACTGGGCGCCGGCGGCGCGCTGCTCTACGGCGCCGCCACGGCCGTCGGCGGGCTGCTGTTCGGGGCCGTCGCCGCCGTCACCGCGCAGGTCTCCGCGCACGCCCGGACGGCCTCCGGGCTCGCCCTCGCCGTACTCGGCGCCGCCTACGCGCTGCGCGCCGCCGGGGACACCGGCCGGACCGGCCTCTCCTGGGCCTCCCCGATCGGCTGGCTCCAGCGCGGCTACCCCTTCGTCGAGGACCGCTGGTGGCCGCTGCTGCCCGCACTGGCGCTGGCCGCCGGCACGGCCGTGGCGGGGTTCGCGCTGAGCACCCGCCGCGACTTCGGCGCCGGGCTGCGCGCGGCCCGCCCCGGCCCGGCCACCGGCAGCGCCTTCCTGGGCACCCCGTTCGGCCTGGCGCTGCGGCTGCACCGCGGGCTGATCGGCGGCTTCGCGGCGGCCCTGCTGCTGCTCGGCGCGATGTACGGCTCGCTGCTCGGCGAGGCCGACTCGATGCTCCGGGACGTCGACCGGATCAAGGAGGCGCTGGCCCGGCTGGGCGGCCACTCCCTCGCCGACTCCTTCGCGGCGCTGACGATGCTGGTCGTCGCGGTGGTCGGCGGCGTCTACGCGGTGCTGGCGGCGCAGCGTGCGCGCGCCGAGGAGAGCGCCGGGCGGGTGGTGCCCGTGCTGGCCGCGGGGGTGTCGCGCTCCGGCTGGCTGGGCGGGCACCTGGCGGCGGCGCTGCTGGGCTCCGTCGTGGTGATGGTGGCGGCGGGCACGGGTTTCGGCCTGGCCGGGGCGCTGTCGACCGGCGACGGTGCCGTGTTCCTGCGGCTGCTGGGTGCGGCGCTGGTTTTCGTGCCCGCGCTGTGGGTGACGGTGGGCTTCGCGGCCGCCGTCCACGGTTGGCTGCCCCGGGCCACGGCGCTGGCCTGGGCCGTCCCGGCGTACGCGTTCGTGATCGGCTACCTGGGCCCGTTGCTGCAACTGCCCCGGGGGCTGGACGGGTTGTCCCCGTTCGGCCGGGTGCCCCGGCTCCCGGCGGCCCGGATGGACTGGGCGCCGCCGATCGTGCTGACCCTGGTCGCGGCCGCGCTGATCGCGCTGGCCCTGGCCGGGTTCCGGCGCCGCGACCTCGACTGAGGCGCCGGAGCCCGGGCCCGGGTCACAGGTGCTTGACCAGCTCCGGCATGAGGTCCTGGAAGGTGCGCCCGCTGGCGGGCTGGCCGATCGCGGCCATCTGCCAACCGCCCGGTGTGCGCTGCACCTTGGCCATGATCTGGGCGGTGTAGGGGCCGCCGCCGGTGAGGGTGTAGCGGGCCAGCTCGACGCCGGTGGTCTCGTCGACCAGGCGGCAGAAGGCGGCCTCGACCTCCTGGAAGGTCTGCCCGGTGAAGGAGTTCACGGTGAAGAGGATCTGGTCGACCTCGGCGGACACCTTGGTCAGGTCGACGGTGATCGACTCGTCGTCGGTCGCGTCGCCCGAGCCGCCGACCAGGTTGTCCCCGCTGTGCCGGACGGAGCCGTCGTTGCTGGTGAGGTGCTGGAAGAAGACCACGTCCAGCGGCTTGCCGTGGGCGAAGAGCACCGCCGAGGCGTCCAGGTCGATCTCCTGCCCGGCGGACAGCAGTTTGGCCAGGAAGCCCTTGCGCTGCACCGCCCGCCAGCCCAGGCCCATCCGGACCACGCTCAGCTGCCCACCGCCCGGCTTCTCCAGGCTGATCTTCTGCCCCTTGGCCAGCGAAACGGCCATCGTGCCCTCCTCGTTCCCGCCGCCGTCCGTGCCGTGAACCTATCGCACACAGAGAAACTATGATCATCGGACGGCGTCCGTCCAGGTCCCCTACCCAGGCGGCGGCGCTCCCACCCACCAGCCCCACCGGCCCCGCTCGCGGCGGTGCTCCGCGCACCGGCGGATCCACCCGTCCGACGACTGGCGTAGCCATGACAGGGGACCGGCCCGACGGGCGGCGCACGGTCTAGGGTCGCCTCGGAGCCGCTCCGACCCACGCTGGGGGACCACCATGCCCGAACAGCACGACGGAACACCGCCCGCGGCCACCGCCGCCACCACCGCCCGCCTCGGCCGCCCCCGGCAGCCCCGGGCCGGCC
>NZ_JBHYGR010000140.1:0-24876 GCF_042738155.1 Kitasatospora sp. NPDC059088
GGGGGGGGTCGCGCGCTGTGGCGGGGTGTGTGGTGGGGGGGGGGGGGCGGCGTGGGGGGGGGGGGGGCGGGCGGTGGGGGGGGGGGGGGGGGGTGCCGGGGGGCGGTGGTTTGGGCGAGGGTGCGGAAGAGGAGGGCGGTGGAGGTGGCGCCGGGGTCCTGGTGGCCGGTGCTGCGGTCGCCGAGGTAGGAGGCGCGGCCCTTGCGGGCGCGGAGGGGGGTGGTGGCGCGGGCGCCCTGTTCGGCGGCTTCGGCGGCGGCTGCGGTGGCTTCGGGGAGGTCGGCGCCGGTGGCGGCTGCGGTGCGGAGGGCGGCGACGGCGGGGGTCCAGGCGTCGACGATGGTCTTGTCGCCGGGGTCGGCCTTGCCGAGGGCGCGGATGGCGTCCAGGCCGGCGGCCAGGGCCTCGGCGAGGGTGGCCGGGTCGGCGGGGCCGGGGAGGGCGGCGCCGATGGCGCGGAAGGCCTTGCCGTAGAGGGGGCCGGAGGCGCCGCCGACCTTGGAGATCAGGGTGGTGCCGGTCTTGGTGAGGACGGCGCCGGGGCCGTCCGGCCGGAGGTCGTCCAGGGCGGCGAGGGCGGCGGCGAAGCCGCGGCGGAGGTTGCTGCCGTGGTCGCCGTCGCCGATCGCCGAGTCGAGGTCGGTGAGGAGGGTCTGCTGCTGTTCGACGGCCGTCGCGATCGCGCGGATCCAGGCCTCGGCGAGGGGGGTGTCGAAGTCCATGCCGGCTCCGTTCAGGCGCGCTTGAGGGCGGGGGTGTCGACCGGGGCGTCCCAGAGGTCCAGCAGCTGGGCGTCGGCCTTGGTGAGGGTGAGGGAGAAGCCCGCCATGTCGAGGCTGGTGACGTAGTTGCCGACCAGGCTGCGGGCCACCGTGATGCCGCGGTCGGCGAGCCGGGCGGCCACCTCGCCGTAGACCACGTACAGCTCCAGGAGTGGGGTCGCGCCCAGGCCGTTGAGCAGGGCGATCACCTCGTCGCCCGGGGTCAGGTGGTGGTCGGCGAGGATGGTCTCGACCACCTCGGCGGCCAGTTCGCGGGCGGGGCGGAGCTTCTCGCGGCGGCGGCCGGGCTCGCCGTGGATGCCGACGCCGACCTCGATCTCGTCCTCGGGCAGGTCGAAGCCGGGCTTGCCGGCGGCCGGGACGGTGGCGGCGGTGAGCGCGATCGCGAAGGAGCGGGAGGCGGCGTTGACGCGCTCGCCGAGGGCGGCGACCTCGTCGAGCGGGGCGCCGCGTTCGGCGAGGGCGCCCGTGGTCTTCTCGACCAGGACGGTCGCGCCGGTGCCGCGGCGGCCGGCCGTCCAGGTGGAGTCCTCGACCGCGACGTCGTCGTCGACCAGGACGGTGCGGACCTCCAGGCCCTCCTCGGCGGCGAGTTCGGCGGCGAGCTCGAAGTTCATCACGTCGCCGGTGTAGTTCTTGACGACGAAGACGACGCCGCAGCCGTTCTCCACGGCCTTGGCGGCGGCCAGCATCTGGTCCGGGACGGGGGAGGTGAACACCTCGCCGGGGCAGGCGGCGTCGAGCATGCCGGGGCCGACGAAGCCGCCGTGCAGCGGCTCGTGGCCGGAGCCGCCGCCGGAGATCAGCGCGACCTTGGGGCCGGCCGGGCGGGCGGCCCGGGTGATCACCCGGTTGGGGATGTCCACCGCCAGCTCGGGGTGGGCGGCGGCGACTCCGGCCAGGGCGTCCTCCAGGACGCTCTCCGGGGTGTTGATCAGTTTCTTCAACGTTCTTCGCTCCCTTGGGTGACCGCGGTGTGGACGCAACAGCCTGGGGCCGACGCTACGCCGGATGGGGGGTGCGGGCACGGGGTGCGACACGCGCGGTTCCGCTCACCCTTCCGGAGCAGTGGGGCGGGGCCTAGGGTCGGGCGCATGAGTGGACGGGTGGGAATCGTTCTGGTGTCGCACAGTGCCAAGTTGGCCGAGGGGCTGCGCGAGTTGCTCGGTGAACTCGCCCCGGACGGTGTGCGGGTGGTGGTCGCGGCCGGGACGGAGGACGGCGGGCTCGGCACCAGCTACGAGCTGATCGCCGGGGCGGTCGTGGAGGCGGACGGCGGGGCCGGGGTGGTGGTGCTGCCGGACCTCGGCAGTTCGGTGCTGACCGCGGTGACCGTGCTGGAGGACGAGCCGCGGCCGGGGGTGCGGCTGGTGGACGCGCCGTTCGTGGAGGGCGCGGTGGCCGCCGTCGTCACCGCCTCGACCGGGGCGGGGCTGGCCGAGGTGGTCGCGGCCGCGGAGGAGGCGCGTTCCTTCCGCAAGGTGTAGCGGCGCTCACTTGGCGTCGGCGTAGCAGTCCACCACCGCGGTGCTGAGCGGGAAGCGCACCGGGGTGTCGCCGAAGACCAGCCGGCGGGCCTCGTCGGCGGACTCGGCGACGGCGGCGGCCACCTGCTCGGCCAGGTTGGCCGGGGTGTGCACGATCACCTCGTCGTGTTGGAAGAACACCAGGTGCGGGCGGTCCGCCGGGCCGGGCACGGGCAGTTCGCCCAGCCGCCGGCGCAGCGCCGCCAGCAGGGCGAGCGCCCAGTCGGCGGCGCTGGCCTGGATGACGAAGTTGCGGGTGAAGCGGCCGCGGGCGCGGGCGGTGCGGCCGCCGGTCTCGCCGCCGGCGTCGGCCTCGGTGAGGTCGAGGAAGGCGGCGGAGGCCGGCGGGCAGACCCGGCCGAGCCGGGAGGTGACCACGCCGCCGTCCTCACCGGTGCGGGCCGCCGCCTCGACGTAGCCCATCGCGGCCGGGTAGCGCCGGCGCAGGGTGTTCAGCAGCGGGCCGATGTCGCCGCTGGTCTGCCCGTACATGGCGCCGAGCAGGCCGAGCTTGGCCTTGTCGCGGTCGCCCTGGAAGGCCTGGGCGGCGAGCGACTCGTAGAGGTCGCCGTCGGCCGCGGTGCGGGCCAGCCCGGCGTCCTGGGAGAGTGCGGCGAGCACCCGCGGCTCCAGCTGGGCGGCGTCGGCGACCACCAGCAGCCAGCCCGGGTCGGCGACCACGGCGCGGCGCAGGATGCGCGGGATCTGCAGGGCGCCGCCGCCGCGGCTGGCCCAGCGGCCGGAGACCACGCCGCCGACCACGTACTCGGGCCGGAAGCGGCCGCCGCGGGCCCAGGCGTCCTGCCAGGCCCAGCCGTGGGCGACGTGGATCCGGGCCAGTTCCTTGTAGCGGATGAGGAGTTGGGCGGCGGGGTGGTCGATGCGCTTGAGCTCCCAGGAGCGGGTGGAGGTCAACTGGATGCCGGCCTCGGCGAAGGCGCGCAGCACCTGGGTGTGCGAGTCGGGGTTGAACGGTTTGGCGCCGAGGGCCTGTTGGAGTTCGACGGCGAGGTCGGCGAGCACCCGGGGCTGGGTGCCGGGGACGGCGGGGCGGGGGCCGAGCAGGTCGGTGAGCAGCCGGTCGTGGACGTCGGAGCGCCAGGGCAGGCCGTCGTGGGCGATCTCGGCGGCCACCAGGGCGCCGGCGGACTCGGCGGCGACCAGCAGCCGGAAGCGCTGCCGGGCGGCCGGGTCGGTGACGGCGGCGATCCGCCGCTGCTGCTCGGCGTGCACGGCCACCACGGCGGCCAGTGGGTCGGCGCCGGGCGGCAGTTGCAGCCGGTCGGGGGCGAACAGGGTGTCCTGGCCGTCGTCCGCGTCGGACAGGCCGGGTTCGGGCAGGTCGTCCGGGACGGGCAGGCCGTGCAGCCGGGACCAGGCGGCGCCGAGCGAGCGGGGCGCGCCGAAGCGGCCCTCGTGGGCCAGCAGCAGCGCCTCGACCAGCCGGAGGTCGTGGCAGCGGGCGAGCCGGTCGGGCAGCCGGGGCAGCAGCGGGGCGTACCCGGAGTCGGCGGCGGCCCAGACCCAGCGCGGGCGGTCGGCGGACTCCAGGGCGGCGACGGCCGCGGCGAGGTCGCGGACGGCCTCCGGCGGGCCGAGCGGCCGGCCGGTGTCGTCGAGCGGCTGGAGGCGGCCGCCGGGGCCGTGCTGGTCGGGCACGAGGGCCGTTCTGGGGGCCACGGCGGGTGTCTCCTCTCCTGGGGCGCCTTCTGGCGGTGCTGCGGCGGGCCGGGGGTGCGGGGCGGGTGTACGGGTGGGGCGCGGGTGTGCGGACCGGGGGTCCGCGCGGTCGACGTTAACGGGTGGGTCTGACAACGATGACCTGGGGTGTATGGGCACGCGGGGTGACACCGCGTAGGGTCGGCGGAATGACCGAGAACCCGTTCTTCGCGGCCAGCCCCCTGGTCTACGAACTGCCTCCCTACGCCGAGATCCGGGAGGAGCACTACCTGCCCGCGTACGAGCGCGGAACGGCCGAGCAGCTGGCCGAGATCGCGGCGATCACCGACGACCGGTCCGAGCCGACCTTCGAGAACACCCTGGTGGCCCTGGAGCGCTCCGGTGAGCTGCTGGACCGGGTGGACCGGGTGTTCCGCAACCAGTCCTCCTCCGACACCACCGAGCTGCTGGAGGAGGTGGAGGCGAAGGTCAGCCCGCTGCTCGCGGCCCACCACGACGCGATCCACCTGGACCGGCGGCTGTTCGCCCGGATCGAGGCGCTGCACGGGAACCGGGCCGCCCTGGGACTGGACCCGGAGTCGCTGCGGCTGCTGGAGCGCTGGTACACCGCGTTCGTCCGCTCCGGCGCCCGGCTGGGCGCGGCCGAGCAGGACCGGCTGCGCGAGCTGAACGCCGAACTCGCCGCGCTGGGGACGACGTTCCAGCAGAACGTGAACGCCGCCACCCGCGCCGCCGCGCTGGTCGTGGACACCGCCGAGGAGCTGGCCGGGCTGTCCGAGGGGGCGATCGCCGGGGCCGCCGAGAACGCCCGGGTGCTCGGCCACGAGGGCCGGTACGTGCTCAGCCTGAAGAGCACCTCCACCCAGCCCGAGCTGGCCCAGCTGGCCGACCGGTCGGTGCGCGAGCGGCTGCTGGCCGCCTCGCTCGCCCGGGCCGGCGCGGAGAACGGGCCGCTGGCGATCCGGATGGCGGGGCTGCGCGCCGAGCGGGCCGCGCTGCTGGGCTTCCCGAACCACGCCGCCCACGTCGTCGCGGACGAGACGGCCGGGACGGTCGAGGCGGTGTCCGGGCTGCTCGCCCGGCTGGTGGAGCCGGCCGTGGCGAACGCCCGCCGGGAGGCCGCCGAACTGGCCGCGGTGGCGGCCGCGGACGGCGTCGAGGAGATCGCCGCGCACGACTGGGCGTACTACTCGGAGAAGGTGCGGCAGGCCTCCTACCAGGTGGACACCGCCGCGCTGCGCCCGTACTTCGAGCTGGAGCGGGTGCTGGTGGACGGCGTGTTCTTCGCCGCGGGGCTCGCGTACGGGATCACCTTCACCGAGCGGCCGGAGCTGACGGCGCACCACCCGGACGCCCGGGTCTTCGAGGTGTTCGAGGAGGACGGCACCGCGCTGGGCCTGTTCATCGGGGACTTCCACGCGCGGGCGTCCAAGCGCGGCGGCGCGTGGATGGACGAGCTGGTGGGCCAGTCCGGGCTGACCGGGCGGCGGCCGGTGGTGCTGAACACCCTCAACGTCCCGCGCCCGGCGCCGGGCGAGCCGGCACTGCTGAGCTGGGACGAGGTGCGCACCCTGTTCCACGAGTTCGGGCACGCGCTGCACGGGCTGTTCTCGGACGTGCGCTACCCGCTGTTCGCGGGCACCGCGGTGCCGCGGGACTTCGTGGAGTTCCCCTCGCAGGTCAACGAGATGTGGATGGTCCGGCCCGAGGTGCTGGCCAACTACGCCCGCCACCACGCCACCGGGGAGCCGCTGCCGGCCGAGCTGGTCGAGCGGATGACCGCGGCCGAACGGTTCGGGGAGGGCTTCCGGACGGTGGAGTACCTCGCGGCGACGCTGCTGGACTGGGCCTGGCACACCCTGCCGCAGGGCCACCGGGTCGAGGACGCCGAGGAGTTCGAGGCGCGGGTGCTGGCGGAGGCCGGTCTCGCGGTGGCGGCGATCCCGCCGCGCTACCGCACGCCGTACTTCCAGCACATCTTCTCCAGCGGCTACAGCGCCGGGTACTACGCGTACATCTGGTCGGAGGTGCTGGACGCGGACACCGTGCGGTGGTTCGAGACCAACGGGCGGTCGGTGCGGGACAGCGGCGAGCTGTTCCGGCGCGAGCTGCTGGCGCGCGGTTTCGGCCGGGACCCGCTGGAGTCCTTCCGCGCGGTGGTCGGCCGGGCGCCGGAGACCGCGCCGCTGCTGGAGCGCCGCGGTCTGGGCTAGTCGGTGGTCTGGGCTGGTCGGCGGTCTGGGCTGGTCGGCGGGACGGGCCGGCCGGCGGTCCGGGCCGGTCAGCGCGGGGTGAGGGTGACCGTCACGGGCGTGCCCGGGCGGGCGTGCGGGAGCCGGATCCGTACGGTTCCCGCGCGGCCGTCCGCGGGCTGCTCGACCTCGACCCGGGCGCCGGCGGGGGAGACGGCGACCCGGGCGCCGCGCGGGAACGCGGCGGGCGGCAGGACGAGTTCGCCGGTGCGGCCGCTGCCGTCGGCCGTCCAGCGGACGGTGGCGGTGCCTGCGGCGCCCCCGGTGGCGGTCCGGACGTCGGTGCCGGGGACGGCCGCCGGGTACGGGCCGAAGGCGGGGCCGTCGCCGGGCGCCGGGTGGCCGGCCGGGTCGAGGGCGCAGTAGCCGCCGGTGCCCCGGCACCAGTACCACATCGTCCAGCCCTCGGCGAAGCCGTCCATCGCGGCGACCTGGCGGCGGACCAGCAGGGTGTTGCCGGGGGTGCGGGAGTCGGGCGGGCCCCACTCGCCGACCAGCACGGGCAGGTGGTGGGCGGCCGGGTAGCCGGTGATCGCGGCGGCGTACTGCTCGACGAAGCCGTCGGCGGGGTTCCAGTCGGCGCCGTTCTCCACCGCGGTGTCGTAGAAGTGCGGGGCGTAGCCGAGCCGGGGCGCGCCGGGTCGGGGGTCGGTGAAGCCGGGGAGGGCGGTGGGCACGCCCTGGCCGACCAGGACGGTCGGTTCGACGAACAGCCAGGCGCGGGAGTCCGCCCGGCGGACGGCGGCGATCAGGCGGCGGTACATGTCGGCGAGCCGGCCCTGTTCCAGGGCGGCGGAGGCGGCGGCGAGCACGGCCGGGTCGGTCGGGTCGCCGTCCACCGGGCCGAACGGCTCGTTGAACAGGTCGTAGCCCAACAGGGAGCGGTGGCCGCGCAGTTCGCGGGCGAGCCGGGTGTAGAAGTCGGCCTGCCAGGCGCGCAGGTCGGGGTCGTCGTAGAGGTGGCGGAAGGCGGCCTGGACGGCGGGCTGGAAGTAGCCGGCGAACCAGTCCTTCGGGTCGGGGGTGAAGGGCAGGCCGTCGTCGCGGGTGGCCCAGCGCGGGATGCCGTTGGTGCCGCCGCCGAACCGCGGCCCGTAGACGTCCTGGTGGAAGTCGACCAGGACGAGCAGGCCCAGGCGGTCGGCCCGGTCGAGGAGTGCCTGGATCCGGTGCAGTTCGGTGGGGTCGAGGCGGCCGCGTTCGGGCTCCAGCCTGGTCCAGGAGACCGGCAGCCGGACCAGGGTGAAGCCCTGGGCGGCGACGGAGTCGAGGTCGGCCGGGGTGGCCTCGGCGTACTTGTCGAGGTTGACGCCGCGCAGCTGGAGGCGGCGGCCCCGGTCGTCGGTGAGGGCGGTGCGGCCGTCCGGGCCGGTGGCCGTTCCGGTGGGGAAGTGGCTGGGGAGGCGGGTCGGGGGGCCGCCGTGGGCGGCGGCCGGGGCGGCGGCGCCGAGGGTGGCGGTGGCGGCGAGCAGCAGGGCGACGGCGGTGCGGCACAGGCGCATCGGGGACCTCGCACGGCGGGGGGTGGGGGCCCGATGATGCCCGTGCTCCCCGGGCCGGCACAAGGGTCGTGCGCGGACGGGGCCGGTGCGGTGGCCCGGTGCGGCCCGGGCGGGGCAAGGGCCGTGCGCGGAGGGGGAGTTCAGTCGCCGTTCGGTTCGGCGGGGGCGGGCGGCAGGACCGCGGGCGGCAGGACGGCGGTGGGCAGGTCCGCGGCTGCGGCGAGCCGGCCCCAGAGCAGGTCGGCCAGGGCCTGCACCATGCGGGTGCGCGAGCAGGGTCTGGTCTCCAGCCACCAGTCGCCGGCGGCCAGCACCATGCCGGTGATGCCCCGGCCCCAGGCCTCGGCGAGCAGGTCGCGGTCGGCGCCGAGGTCGACCTGGTTCTGCACGGCGCGGGTGATCTCCTCGGCGATCTGCCGCAGCGCGGGGGCGAGGGCGTTGCCCGCGCCGCTGGGGTCGCCGGGCTCGGGGTGGGTGAGCAGCCGGTAGACCTGGGGGCGGGCCTCGATCCCGGCGAGGTAGGTGTCCAGGACGTGTTCGACCCGGTCGCGGCGTTCCAGCGGCTCGGCCAGGGCGGCCCGGACGGCGGCCAGCAGGCCGCCGGTGTGGCGCTCGGTCAGGGCCCTGATCAGGCCGGTCCGGTCGCCGAAGTGGCGGTAGAGGATCGGCTTGGTGATGCCGGCCTCGGCGGCGATGGCGTTCATGCTGGCGCTCGGCCCCTCGCGCTGGATGACCCGGTCGGCGGCGTTGAGCAGCTGCTCGCGGCGGGGCTCTCGGGACATGCGCTGCTCCTCGGGATTCTGGGTGGCCTGGGCGTTGACACCGGTTACCAATCAGTAGCAGACTCCGACGATGTTACCCGGGGTAACACCCCGGTGGGTCGCACCCGGCGGCCGTGATCCCCGCGTCGTGACTCCTGCACCGCCATCCCTGCACCGCCATCCCTGCGTCGTCACCCCTTCTGCGGAGGCTCCCTCATGAGCAGCACGTTCTCGCTGGACCCGGGCGCGGACCAGCTCGCCGTACGCGACTGGCTGCACGGCTTCGCCGCCGACGTGATCCGCCCCGCCGCGGCCGAGTGGGACGAGCGCGAGGAGACCCCCTGGCCGGTCATCCAGGAGGCCGCCAAGCTGGGCATCTACTCGCTGGACTTCTACGCCCAGCAGTACTTCGACCCCTCCGGCGTCGGCATCCCGATCGCCATGGAGGAGCTGTTCTGGGGCGACGCGGGCATCGGGCTGGCCATCGTCGGCACCACGCTGGCCGCCGTCGCGGTGCTCGCCAACGGCACCGACGAGCAGATCGGCACCTGGACCCCGCAGATGTTCGGCACCCCCGACGACGTCAAGGTGGCCGCCTTCTGCTCCTCCGAGCCGGACGCCGGCTCGGACGTCTCCGCGCTGCGCACCCGGGCCGTGTACGACGAGGCCAAGGACGAGTGGGTGCTCAACGGCACCAAGACCTGGGCCACCAACGGCGGGATCGCCGCCGTGCACGTGGTGGTCGCCACCGTCGACCCCGGGCTCGGCGCCAAGGGGCAGGCCTCCTTCGTCGTCCCGCCGGGCACCCCCGGGCTGAGCCAGGGCCAGAAGTTCAAGAAGCACGGCATCCGCGCCTCGCACACCGCCGAGGTGGTGCTGGACGGCGTCCGGGTGCCCGGCAGCTGCCTGCTCGGCGGCAAGGAGAAGCTGGACGAGCGGCTGGCCCGGGCCCGGGAGGGCGTCAAGCGGACAGGCGGCCGGGGCAACGCGGCGATGGCCACCTTCGAGGCGTCCCGCCCGGCCGTCGGGGCGCAGGCGATCGGCATCGCCCGGGCCGCGTACGAGGTCGCGCTGGACTACGCGAAGACCCGGGAGCAGTTCGGCCGCCCGATCATCGACAACCAGGGCGTGGCCTTCCAGCTCGCCGACATGCGGACCCGGATCGACGCGGCCCGGCTGCTGGTCTGGCGGGCGTCCTGGATGGCCGCCAACAACCAGCCGTTCACCGCCGCCGAGGGCTCGATGTCCAAGCTCTACGCGGGCGAGACGGCCAAGTTCGTCACCGCGCAGGCGATGCAGATCCTCGGCGGCAACGGCTTCACCCGGGAGTACCCGGTGGAGCGGATGCACCGGGACAGCGCGATCTACTCGATCTTCGAGGGGACCAGCGAGATCCAGCGGCTGGTGATCGCCCGGGCGGTCTCGGGGATGCCGATCCGCTAGCCGGGGCCGATCCGCCGGCCGGGGCCGGGGCCGGGTCGGGCTGCCGGGTCGGGCTGCCGGGTCGGGCTGCCGGGTCGGGACTACCGGGCCAGCCAGAAGGTCAGCCCGGCGGCGAGGGAGCCGACCACCGCACCGACGATCGTCTGTGCGGTGGTGTGGTCCCGCAGCACCACCCGAGACCAGCCGATCACCGCGACCAGCGGGTAGAGCAGCAGCCACAGCGGGCCGAGCGCGATGCCGAGGCAGGCCACCGCGCCGGCCGCCACGGCGGTGTGCACGGAGACCTTCCACCAGACGGTGATCACCAGGATCGGCACCAGCGAGGCGAACATCGCCGCCACCATCGCGGTGAGGTCGCGCGGGGCGTGCGCCAGGATCATCACCGCGAAGCTGACGGCGACCGAGCCCATGATGAACGGGATGACGGTCAGCCGGCGCTGCCGGTGGCCGACGTGGCGGTCCTCCAGGGTGCCCTTGCGGATGCCGCGCTGGATGAACAGGGTCGGGATGACGGCCGCGAACAGTGCGGCGAAGGCGGCCCAGCCGAGACCGGACCAGCCGTAGCGCAGGCCGCCGATCAGCAGGCAGACCGCGATGATCACGTTCTTCGGCTCGACGCCGTCGGTGACCCGGCGGGCCCAGGTCGTCCGGCTGGTGGGGGCGGCCGTGGCCTCGGTGGTCATCGGGGTGCGTGCTCCGGGTGGGGAAGGGCGGTCGGCGGCTCGGCGCCGGTCGCACGATCGTACGTGAGCCGGCGGTGCCGCCGTCCGTCCGGAGGGCCCGCGGGGCCGTTGCTCAGAACCGCGCCGGGCGGCCCGCCAGGAACGCGGCCAGCCCCTCGTGCACGTCCGGGGCCTTCCGCGAGCGCCGCTCCCAGGGCTCCAGCGCCTCGGCCGCCCGCTCCGCCGGGACGGCCAGCGCGGCCTTCACCGCGCCGATCGTCTGGGTCGAGCGGGTGGTCAGCAGCCGGGCGAACTCCAGTGCCGCGGCGTCCAGTTCGGCGTCCGGCAGGACCCGCTCGGCGAGGCCCAGCGGCAGTGCGTCCCGGCCGCGCACCAACTCGCCGGAGAACAGCAGGTACTTGGCCCGGGCCGGCCCCACCAGCCGGGCCAGCCGCAGGGTCGGCACCGCCGGGTAGACCACGCCGAGCTTGGCCGGGGTGATCCCCAGCCGGGCGTCCTCGGCGACGAAGCGCAGGTCGCAGGCGACGGCCAGTTGGCAGCCGCCGCCCACACAGGCGCCGTGCACCACGGCGAGGGTCGGGTGCGGGAAGGCCGCGAGCGCCTCCTCGGCGGCCACGTTGACCGCGTGGTAGGCGTCCGCGCGCCGCGGATCGCCGTACACCTCGGCGAGTTCGGTGATGTCCGCGCCGGCGCTGAAGGTGTTCCCGGCGCCGGTCAGCAGCAGGGCCCGGACGCCCGGCCGCTCGGCGAGCCGGTCCAGCACCTCGGGCAGCGCCCGCCAGATCGCCAGGGTCACCGCGTTGCGGCGGTGCGGGCGGGCGAACTCCAGGACGGCGACGCCGTCCTCGCCGACGTACGCGTTCAGGCCCTCGGCCCGGGCGGGCAGGGCGGAGCGGTCCCGCGTGAGCAGCGGCTGGTCCATGCGCACCTCCGGCGTCGGTCGTGGTGCGCCCACTCTCTCAGGCCGGGTCCGCGCTCCCCCGGGCCGGTCCGGCGCAGTACGTGCCGAGGCCGTGCTCGACCGTGGCGAAGGCGCGCCGGGCCTCGTCGAGGGCGCCGGGCAGGGCGTCCGCGGCGCGCTCGCCGGCCAGCATCCGCAGGTGGTTGCCGGTGATCAGGGTGAGCCGGACGGCGAGCAGCTGGGCGGCGGCGACCCGGGCGGTCAGCTCGTCGTGGGCCGGGTCCTGGTCGCGCAGCTCGTCGGCGAGCAGGCTCTGGGCGCGCCGGTCGAAGGCCGCGGTGGCGCGCAGGGCCAGCGCCGGGGTGGCGTGGATCAGCCGGATCACGTCCAGCACCACCGGGTCGTCGCTCAGGCCGGTGGCCGGGTCCCGGCGCTCCAGGGCGGCGAGGAAGTGCTCGCGCAGCGCCGTCACCGCGGAGGTGCCCGGGGCGCGGTCGCGCACCACCCGGGCGGGCTCGTCGAGGTGCTGCTCCATCGGCCCGAGGACCAGGTCCTCCTTGGTCGGGAAGTAGTTGAACACGGTCATCTTGGAGACCTCGGCGGCGGCCGCGATCTCGGCCACCGAGACCTGGTCGAAGCCCCGTTCGATGAACAGGCCGATGGCCGCGCGGAAGATCCGGACGCCGGTCTGGATCTTCTTGCGCTCGCGCAGCGGGAGGGCGTCGAGGTCGCGGTCGGGGCCGAGGTCCAAGCCGTGGTGGGTCGCCATGCGAAGACTGTACCAGGATCAAAGCTAGACCGAGCAGAAAGATGTGTCGGGATGAAAGATTGGTCTGGATGAAGAATTGACCCAGTCCAAAACTCCTGCCATGGTGGTGCCGAGCCCGCCGGACCGCACCGGTCGGGGCCGACTCCACACACCCCGGGGGGACTTCCCGATGGCACCCGCTGCCCCGCACACACCCGCTGCCCCGCCCGCACCCGGCCGGGCCGGATCCACCCTGATGACCACCGCCCAGCGCCAACTCGGCATGCTGCTCTGCCTGGTGACGATCGTGCTGGCCGTGCTCGACGCCAACATCGTCTCGGCGGCCACCGTGCCGATCGTCCGCGACCTCGACCCGGTCCACGGCGTCGACCGGCTGCCCTGGCTGGTCAGCGCCTTCTCGCTGGCGGCCACCGCGCTGCTCCCGCTCTACGGCAGGCTCTGCGACGTGTACGGCGCCAAGCGGGTGCTGCTCGGCGCGGTCGGCACCTTCCTGTTCGGCTCGGTGCTCTGCGGCGCCGCGCAGTCGATGAGCGAGCTGATCGCCTTCCGGGCCGTCCAGGGCATCGGCGGCGGCGGGCTGATGAGCGTGACCATGGTGGTGATGGCCCAGCTCCAGGACCCGCAGGAGCGCAGGGGCGGCAAGGGCGGCGCGATGGGCGGCATCGTCGCCGGGCTCGGCATGGCGGTCGGCCCGCTGGTCGGGGCGCTGTTCACCGACCACCTCGGGTGGCGCTGGATCTTCTACTTCAACGTGCCGCTCGGCCTGCTCGTGCTGGTCGGCGTCGCCCTGGTGATCAAGCTGCCGCGCGACCTCGGCCGGCGCGGCCTGGACTTCCTCGGCGCCACCCTGGCCGCCGCCTTCGCCACCGGGCTGCTGCTGGTCACCGAGTGGGGCGGCAAGGACTACGCCTGGACGTCCCCGGTGATCCTCGGGCTCTCCGCCGCCACCCTCGCCTCGCTCGGCCTCTTCCTGTGGCGCCAGGCCACCGCCGCCGAGCCGGTGCTCCCGCTCTCGCTGTTCCGGATCCCGGTGGTGCGGATCGGCTTCGCGGTCCAGGGCCTGGTCGGGATGGGCATGATGGGCGCGATCGTCTACGTGATGATCTACCTGCAGATCGCCCGGGGGATCGCCCCGACCACGGCCAGCCTCTACCTGATGCCGATGGCCGCCGGGATGACCGGCGTCGGCCTGCTCGCCACCCGGCTGATCGCCCGCGGCCACCAGCCGCGCACCTTCCTGATCGTCGGCTCGGGCGTCTCGGTGCTCGCCCTGGCCCTGCTCGGGCTCAGCGGCCCGGACACCCCGCTGTGGGCGGTGGGCACCGAACTCGCCCTGCTGGGAGCCGGGTTCGGGCAGCTGATCGGGCAGCTGATCACCATGGTGCAGGACACCGCCCCGCGCGAGCAGCTCGGCGTCGCCACCACCGGCGTCCGGTTCTTCCAGACCCTCGGCAACGCGCTCGGCGCGGCGCTCTTCGGCACGGTGCTGACCCGGGTGTTCGAGGCCGCCGAGCCCGGGCGCTCCCTCTCCGCGGTGCGCACGATGACCGGCGCGGCCCGGGAGCACGCGCTGCGGAGCTTCACGGACGCCGTGGACGTGGTCTTCCTGTCGGCGGGCGGGGTGATGGTCCTGGTGCTGCTGCTGGCGCTGCGGCTGCGCACGGCGGAGCCGGCGGCGCTGGAGGCCGCAGGGGCCACTGGGGCCGCGGAGACTCCCGCGGCGGCCGAGGGGCCGGTGCTGGCGGCCTGAGCGGGGCCGCCGGGGCCTGGCGGAGCCGGGCGGGGGAGGACGGCGGAGCGGGGCTCGGTGGACCCACGGGGGTGTCCACCGGGCCCCGCTCCGCTTTCCCGTGCCGGCGCCGAGGAGTACGCCGAGGAGGGGTCGGCGGGCCGTCAGGCCCCGGTGGCGGTGTGCTCCGAGGCCAGGACCGCCCAGATCTCCTTGTCGTGGCGGACGCCGTTGTGCAGGAACCACTCCCGCAGCACGCCCTCCCGCTGCATCCCGACCCGCTGGGCCACCGCCCGGCTGCGGGCGTTGGCGGCCGAGCACCACCACTCGGCGCGGTGCAGGCCGCGGGTGGTGAAGGCGTAGTCGAGCAGCCGGCGGACGGCGGCGGTGATCAGCCCGCCGCCCTCGCCGGCCGGCTCGGTCCAGGCGCCGATCTCGCAGTTGCCGCTCCGGGTGTCGAAGTGCACGAACATCACGCCGCCGACCAGCGTGCCGTCGCGCCAGATGCCGTAGATCCGGCTGGAGTCGGCGGCCTGGCCGTCGGCGTAGCGCTGCAGGGTGGCGCGGGCCGAGTCCAGGTCGGTGGTGCGGGTGGCCCACGGGATCCACGGGTCGGTGTGGGCGCGGGCGCGGTCGATGTGGGCCAGGAACTCGGGGGCCTGCCAGGGTTCCAGCGGGCGCAGTTCGGCGTTCTCGGCGAGCGGGACGGAATACACGGGCGGGCCTCTCGGGGTGGTGCGACGGGGTGCGCGCGGCGCGAGTGGAGGAGGGAGTGGGGTGGGCCGTTCGGATCATTCATAACAAACGTTTGGTATGTACGATAGCCCCCATGACGCCAGCCCGTGGAGACCATGACGCCCGCCGTTCGGAAGTCTCCGAGGGGGTGTGGCGGGTGCTCTCCGCCAAGGGCTTCGAGGGGCTGACGCTGCGCGCGGTGGCGGCGGAACTGGGTGCCTCCACCGGGCTGTTGACGCACTACTTCCCGAACAAGCGGGCACTGCTGAGCCACGCCCTGGAGGAGCTCGACCGCCGCTCCGCCGCCCGGCCCCGCCGGCTGGCGCCCGCCGACGGCACCCCGCCGCCGCCCGAAGGGCTGGCCCGCCTGCGGGCCGCACTGCTCGACGTGCTGCCGCTGGACGAGGCCACCGAGTCCGGCAACCGGATCTGGGTCAGCTCCTGGGACGTCGCCCTGGCGGACCCGGAACTGGCGGCCGCGCACGCGGGGCGCTACGCCCGGTCGCGGGTGGCGCTCACGGGGCACGTGGCGGACGCCCAGCGGCTCGGCGAGCTCCCGGCCGGCGCCGATCCCGCCGGGCTCGCGGCGGGCGCGCAGGCCTTCGTGCTGGGGCTGGTGGTGCAGTCGCTGTTCGCCCCGGCGGAGTTCCCGGCGCAGCGGCAGATCGCGCTGCTCGACGCCTATCTGACGGGGCTGGTCGGTTAGTCCCTCCCGGCCTGTGGCAGTTCGGCGGCGGGGCCGCCGCGGCTCGGCCGCAGTTCGGTCGCGAGCCGGGTTCCGGCCCCGGGGTGAGGCGTCCCGGGCGCCTCTGTCCGGCTTTTGTCGGATTTCGCCGGTCGGTCGTTCGGGCGGCTGTTTCGTTCAAGGGTGGGGGATTCGCCCGGAATTCCGGTTTTCCGCCCGACCGGCTTTCGCGGCGGTCATGACACGCATTGTCACGGGTTATGCGCGGTGGGTGCTGGATTACCCGGAGGTGATAAACCGCCACGGAAAGTACTCACGGGCGCGATGGCCTGCGGAAATTCGCAGGGTGGCGCCCCCAGCAGGATTCGAACCTGCGACCTACCGCTTAGAAGGCGGGTGCTCTATCCGCTGAGCTATGGGGGCGGGACGGACGGCGCCCTGGCGGGCGTGACCGTGGCCGGGATCGGGCGACGAGCGCTGGGCGCGCACGTTGTCCGGCCCCGTACCTGAGGGTGGGGGTGGGGGTTGGTGGGCCCTCGCCCTGTCGGGGACAGGATAAGGGTGTCCAGTTCCTCGGCCGGGTGTGACGACACCGTCGTTGGTGTGTCGGTTCGGTGGAGCGGTCCGATAATCGCAGGTGGAGACCGTGTGTGCAGCGGTCTGGGACAGTTCCGGGCCGGACGTTGTGCAGTCGTTACGGGGCTGCCTCCCCACCCGTTATGGATTCGACACGGAGAATGTCCCGCCGCCGGTGCGGGTGGGGGGTCCTATTCGGCTCGCTCCGGCGTGATGACGTGCGCGGACGGCCCGGCCCGGGTGTTCCGCCGTGCTGCGGGGGTGGCCGCGATCTGGCCGTTTCTTGTCATGACCGCGAAGAGATGGTACCCGAGCGGTGTGCGAAGGCCGAAATTCACCCCTGTGAGTGACGGCCGTTTTTCACCCTGCCGATCGGCCTACTAGTTGTCCACAGGATTTCGGAACCGGGTGGTCGTGATTTCTTCCGGGACGCACTCTGAACTCGCACCGCTCGATTCCGTACGGTGCGTCGGCGAGAACGGGGAGTGCGCTGTGAACGAGGTTCAGGTGACGGTGATCGGCAATGTCGCGACCGAGGTGCGCTACGGGGAAACCGCCGGCGGGGTGCCGATGGCGGACTTCCTCCTCGGCTGCACCGAGCGGCGGTACGACCGCGAGCGCGCCTGCTGGGCGGACGGCGGGACGCAGTGGCTGAGGGTGACGGCCTGGCGGGCGCTCGCGGTGAACCTGATCGGCTCGCTGGCCAAGGGCGAGCCGGTGCTGGTGACGGGTCGGCTGCGGGTGCGGGAGTGGACGGAAGGGGAGGTGAAGCACAGTCGGGTCGAGATCGACGCCCGGTCGATCGGACACGACCTCACCCGGGGTACCACGGCGTTCCGTTGGGCGGCGGGTGTGCGCGGGCAGCCGCCGGGCGCGGCGGAACCGCCCGGCGCGAAGCCTGCGGGCGAGCCGGTGCCGGGGTGGATCGTCGACGCACTGGAGTCGCGCCGGGCTTCGGCGCTGGCCTCAGTGCCCGCTCGGCCGGAGCCGCCGCCGGGTGCGCGGGCGGTGACGGGGCAGCAGAGCGAGGTGTCCGAGGGGGAGCGGGGAGGTGAAGACCGGGCGCTGCTGGGCTGACCGGTCGGTGACCTTCCCTGTCGACAAATATGTTGATCGAGAACGTCGTTGCGCCCGCACGCGCAATCTCGTCCGGATAACGGAAAGTCGCGCAAAGATTCTGTCGGTACGTCAGCTTGTGTGGAACCTGAGAGGGTTGATAACGATCCAGATACGGAATCGTCCTGATTTCGCATGGGGGTTTCGGGGCCTCCGGGGCTCAATAGGATTCACTTGGTTCACACCCGCAGCAGTGCCACAGGGGGCACGCGCGGCACGGCAAGTCGGCGGGCTGCCCACTCGGTGCAAGCCCGCTCCGGAGGGATCCCAGATGTTCAAGCGGCAGGGGCGGAGTCTGTCCCGCATAACCACTGTCATGCTCACGACCAGCATCGGGCTGGGCGGAGGACTGTTCGCGGCCGGTGCGGCGGTCGCGGCTGACGCCCCCGCGTCGGGCGTGACCGCGATCGTCCAGCCGGACATGTTCGGCGAGCGGGTCGACGTCCAGGGCAAGGACAGCGTCGACGCGGGCCTGTTCACCCTCAAGACGGCCTCCGGCGAGCTGCTGCAGACCTACTGCATCGACTTCGACAACCCGGTGTACCTGGACAGCAAGGCCAAGTACCACGAGGCCGACTGGTCCGCGAGCTCCCTCAACGGCAACGCGAACGCCCCCAAGATCCGCTGGATCCTGGAGAACTCGTACCCGCAGGTGCCGATCGACGCCCTGCGCAAGGCGATCGGCGACACCGAGCTCTCGGAGAAGGACGCCGCCGCGGGCACCCAGTCCGCGATCTGGAAGTTCTCGGACAACAAGACCGCGACCCCGCGCAACGAGCACGCCAAGAAGCTGCGCGACTACCTGACGGGTGACGCCAACAAGGGCGTCGCGGCCGAGCCGAAGCCCTCGCTGACCCTCACCCCGGACTCCGTCTCCGGCAAGTCCGGCGCCAAGCTCGGCCCGTTCGTGCTGAACACCAGCGCCAACGAGGTCAAGCTCGCCGTCTCCGGCGACGCCGCCGACAAGATCAAGGTGCTGGACAAGGACGGCAAGCCGGTCAACGGCACGCTGGCCGGCCCGGTCGCCAAGGACACCCAGCTGTTCCTGGACGTCCCCGGCGGCACCCCGGACGGCAAGGCCGTGCTCAAGGCCACCGCCGACACCACCGTCCTCAGCGGCCGGGTCTTCATGAGCGGCCTGGACGACCAGGGCAACCACAGCCAGACCATGATCCTGGCCGGCTCCAAGAAGCTCAGCGTCGCGGCCGCGGGCCAGGCCACCTGGAAGCAGGGCCAGGGCGCGATCGTCGACAGCTCCGCCAAGGAGGAGTGCGCCAACGGCGGCGTGCGCGTCTCCGTCACCAACACCGGCGACCAGCCGGCCGAGGTGACCGTGCAGCCGGGCCAGAAGGTCACCGTGCAGCCCGGCAAGACCGAGACCGTGCTGGTCAAGGTCGCCGAGAAGACCAAGTACGACATCACCGTCACCGGCCCGAACGGCTACTCCAAGAAGTTCACCGGGGTCCTCGACTGCAAGACCGGCGTGACCCCGACCGGTGCCCCGACCACCCCGACCGGCGGCGGCACCACCACCGCCACCCCCTCGGGCACCCCCTCGGGCACCCCGAGCTCCGGTGCCGCCCACCCGGCCCCGTCGACCACCAGCGCCGCCCCGGGCACCGGTGGCCTGGCCCAGACCGGTGCCAATGACTCCACCCCGATCCTCGCCGCCGTCGCCGGTGGCCTGGTCGTGGCCGGTGGCGCCGCGGTCTTCGTCCTGCGCCGCCGTGGCCGTCACGGTCGCACCACCGCCTGAACCGTCTGAAACGGTCCGAACCGCCTGAGCGGTGCTCCGGGAGGCGCTGACCTCCCGGGGCCCCGAACGAGCGGAGCCCGGCCCGGGCCCGGTGCGCGCGCCCCGGGCGCGGACACCCCCGGAGCGAACATCCCGGCGCGGATACCCCGGTGGGGTCACCCCGGCGGTTCGGGGCTCCCGGCCGGGTGCGGCACAATGGAACGCTGCAAGACGAATACTCCCGACGACGCCGGAGCGATCTCACGTGGCGGAATACATCTACACGATGCGCAAGGTGCGCAAGGCGCACGGAGACAAGGTCATCCTTGACGACGTGACGCTCAGCTTCCTCCCCGGGGCGAAGATCGGCGTCGTGGGCCCCAACGGTGCCGGTAAGTCCACCGTGCTGAAGATGATGGCCGGTCTGGAGCACCCCTCCAACGGCGACGCCTTCCTCTCGCCCGGCTTCACCGTCGGCATGCTCCTCCAGGAGCCCCCGCTCGACGAGACCAAGACGGTCCTGGAGAACGTCCAGGACGGCGTCAAGGAGATCAAGGGCAAGCTCGACCGCTTCAACGAGATCGCCGAGCTGATGGCGACCGACTACTCGGACGCCCTGCTCGAGGAGATGGGCAAGCTCCAGGAGGAGCTGGACCACGCCGAGGCCTGGGACCTGGACGCCCAGCTGGAGCAGGCCATGGACGCCCTGGGCTGCCCGCCCGGCGACTGGGCCGTCACCAAGCTCTCCGGTGGCGAGAAGCGCCGCGTGGCGCTCTGCAAGCTGCTGCTGGAGGCCCCCGACCTGCTGCTGCTCGACGAGCCCACCAACCACCTCGACGCCGAGTCGGTGAACTGGCTGGAGCAGCACCTGGCCAAGTACAAGGGCACCGTCGTGGCCGTCACCCACGACCGGTACTTCCTCGACCACGTGGCCGAGTGGATCCTGGAGCTCGACCGCGGCCGCGCCTACCCGTACGAGGGCAACTACTCCACCTACCTGGAGACCAAGCAGTCCCGTCTCAAGGTCGAGGGGCAGAAGGACGCCAAGCGCGCCAAGCGCCTCAAGGAAGAGCTGGAGTGGGTCCGCTCCAACGCCAAGGGCCGCCAGGCCAAGTCCAAGGCCCGCCTCGCCCGTTACGAGGAGATGGCGGCCGAGGCCGACAAGATGCGGAAGCTGGACTTCGAGGAGATCCAGATCCCGCCGGGCCCGCGCCTGGGCAGCGTCGTCATCGAGGTCGAGAACCTCAACAAGGCCTTCGGCGAGAAGGTCCTGATCGACGACCTCAGCTTCACCCTGCCGCGCAACGGCATCGTCGGCATCATCGGCCCGAACGGCGCCGGCAAGACGACGCTGTTCAAGATGCTCCAGGACCTGGAGACCCCGGACTCCGGCAAGGTCAAGGTCGGCGAGACCGTCAAGATCAGCTACGTCGACCAGAGCCGTGCCAACATCGACCCGAAGAAGACCCTCTGGGAGGTCGTCTCCGACGGTCTGGACTGGATCAACGTCGGCCAGGTCGAGATGCCGTCCCGCGCCTACGTGTCGGCCTTCGGCTTCAAGGGCCCGGACCAGCAGAAGCCGGCCGGCGTGCTCTCCGGCGGTGAGCGCAACCGCCTGAACCTGGCGCTCACCCTCAAGCAGGGCGGCAACCTGCTGCTCCTCGACGAGCCCACCAACGACCTCGACGTCGAGACGCTCTCCTCGCTGGAGAACGCCCTGCTGGAGTTCCCCGGCTGCGCCGTGGTCATCTCCCACGACCGCTGGTTCCTGGACCGAGTGGCCACCCACATCCTCGCCTACGAGGGCGAGAGCAAGTGGTTCTGGTTCGAGGGCAACTTCGAGTCGTACGAGAAGAACAAGATCGAGCGACTGGGCGCCGACGCCGCCCGTCCGCACCGGGCCACGTACAAGAAGCTGACCCGAGGCTGACACCCAGCTGTCACAACGGCCCGGCAGACTGCCCCCCGGGGGCGGCCTGCCGGGCCGCGGCCCGTCACCGAGGTTCGGCGGCGGGCGACCGGACACCGAGGAGAACACCCGTGGCTCGCCACATCTACGCCTGCCCGCTGCGCTGGTCCGACATGGACGCCTTCGGGCACGTCAACAACGTGGTCTTCCTGCGCTACCTGGAGGAGGCCCGGATCGACTTCATGTTCACCCAGGCCGCCGAGGCCGGCGCCGGGGAGTTCGCGGGCGGCTCGGTGGTGGCCCGCCACGAGATCGACTACAAGCGCCCGCTGGTGCACCGGCCGGAGCCGGTCACCGTGGAGACCCGGGTGACGCACATCGGCAGCGCCTCGCTGACCGTCTCCTACGACATCAAGGACGTCCACGAGGACGGCTCCGAGACGGTGTACGTCCGGGCCTCCACCGTGGTGGTGCCCTACGACCTGGCCGCGGGCCGGCCGCGCCGGATCTCGCCGGTGGAGCGGGAGTTCCTCTCCCGGTTCATGGACGAGGCCCCGGTCGGCGCGGCAGTCTGAAAGTCCCTGGACCCCCGAACCGATTCGAGCTGAGCCGCGTTGACCGTCACCGCCCGCCTCGCCCTGACCGACACCGGTGAGGCCGCCGACCTCTCCGCCTTCCTGCTGCGCCTGCTGCGCTTCGACAAGGCGGCGGCCGTGCGGCTGCAGGCGGTCGACCCGGCCGCGGCGGACGGCGTGCTGGCGGTCTTCGGACGGCTGCCGCTGGGCGAGTCCGGCGTGCTGGCGATCCGCACCGCCCGGCTGGACCGCCTGGACGAGCCGGTGGACCTGACCGTCTCCGCGGGCCAGCTGCTGGACGGCGTGGACGCCGACTCCGGCGCCGTCGCGCTGCCCGCGCCGGTGACCGGCCCGGCCTGGGCCGGGCTGCTGCCGCCGCGGGTCGGCTGGCGGCCGGTCGGGACCCCGCCGGCGGCCGAGGTGTGCCGCGAACTGATGGCGGCGGTGGGGGAGTTCCGCGAGCGCAGTGAGGCCGTCCCGGCCCACCACCGCACCCGCGCGGTGCTGGACCGGCTGGCGGACGAGGTGTGGTCCCGCCCGGTCTCGGTGCTGCCGGAGCTGCCGCTGCGCGCCGTGCACGCCTCGTACCGGATCGGTTTCCTGAGCCCCGAGGCGCCGCTCTCGGTGCACCGGGCGGGCGGCTGGCTGCGGTTGAGCTCCCCGGTGGGCTCGGTGGTGGTGCGGACCGCGGCCGCGCCGGGCGCGGGACTGGGCCTCAGCCCGCTGCGCTGATCCTGCTGCGCTGATCCTGCTGCGGTAGCGGCAGGCCTACGCTCAGCCCGGGGTGTTGATCATCGAGGCGGCGGCGTAGACCAGGTAGTCCAGCAGCTGCCGCTCGTGCTCGGCGGGCAGTTCCAGGCTCGCCACGGCGGCCCGCATGTGGGTGAGCCAGGCGTCGTGGGCGGCCTTGTCGACCTTGAACGGCGCGTGCCGCATCCGCAGCCGCGGGTGGCCGCGCCGGTCGCTGTAGGTGCGCGGGCCGCCCCAGTACTGCATCAGGAACAGCGCCATCCGCTCCTCGGCCGGTCCGAGGTCCTCCTCGGGGTACATCGGCCGCAGCAACTCGTCCTCGGCGATGCCCTCGTAGAAGCGGCGGGTCAGGCGCCGGAAGGTGTCCTCACCGCCGACCTGCTCGAAGAAGGTCTCCTCGCTGAACGTGCCTCGTCCGATCTCTGTCACCCGACCATGGTCGCAGACGCCGACGGGGCCGTACACCGGGACGAAAGGCGTACGACCCCGTCGGGCCTGAGTGGTCAGGGCAGTGCGCGGACGGCTACGCGTCCTCCCACTTGAACAGCTTCCAGGCGATGCCGGTGAACACGGCCGCGAAGAGCAGCAGTCCGCCCATGGCGGGCAGGGCGTCCATGGCGCCGCCGCCGCGGGTCAGCACCGACTGGGCGGCCGACACCAGGTGCTTGAGCGGCATGACCTGGGAGACGGTCTTCAACCAGTCCGGGGCGCCGTCCAGCGGGAAGAACGAGCCGGACAGGAAGGACATCGGCAGCACGATGAGCTGCGAGATGCCGTTCGCGGCCTCCTCGGTCTTGGCGACCGAGCCGGCCAGCAGACCGATCGACATGAAGGCGAGCGTCGCGCAGGCCACCAGCGGCAGGATCAGCCACCAGTTGCCGGTGAGCTTGAGCCCGAAGAAGCTCGTCGCGACGACCAGGAAGACGGTGGTCTGCAGGAAGGCGGTCACCAGCGAGACCGCGATCCGGGAGCTGACCACCGCACCGGCGCTGATCGGGGCCAGTCGCAGGCGCCGCAGCACCTTGGACTTGCGCCAGTTGACCAGGGTCAGCGCGGCGCCGAAGACCGCGCCGGTGGCGACGGCCCAGCCGAGCAGGCCGGGGGTGAGGAACTGGATCGGCTTGAGCGACTGGTCCTCGACCTGCTGGGAGTCCAGCACGTAGGCGGCCGGCTGGTGGGTGGCGGCCTGGTTGGCGCTCTGGACGACCGAGTTGAGGATGCCCTGGACCGCGCCGGCCTTGACCTGGTCGGCGGCGGTGTAGCGCAGCTCCACCTTGCCGTCCGGGCCCTGGCTGATCATCGCGTCGAAGTCGCCCTTGCGGACCTTCTCCAGGGTGCCGGCCTCGTCGTCGGTCCTGGTGATGGTGAGGACCTTGTCCAGGCCGGCCCGTTCGTCGCCCTGGATCGAGTCGAACAGCTTGACCGCGCCGACCTGGGCGACCTTGGCGTGCGGGCTGGCGGAGCCCTTGGTGACGGAGCCGAAGAAGACCAGGAAGACCAGCGGGAACAGCAGGACGAAGAAGGTCGCGGTGCGGTCGCGCTTCATCCCGAGCAGCATCGCGCGGGACAGGCTCCAGAACGCGCTGACCCGCTCCCGCCCGTCGGCGGAGCCGGCCGAGCCGCCGCGCTGGGCGGGGACCTTCGGCTCGGTGGAGGTGCTGGTCATGCGCGGAACTCCCGTCCGGTCAGCTGGAGGAAGACGTCCTCCAGGGTGGCGCCGCGCACTTCGAGGCCGCGCAGCGCGTTCTGCTCGGCGAGGACGCTGAGCACCGGGGCCGGAAGGCGGGTGGAGACGGAGAGCGAGACGGTGTCGTCCTCCAGGGTGGCGACGTCGGCGCCGGCCGCGGCCAGCAGCTCGCGGGCCCGCTCGACCGGCAGCTGGCCGGAGGCCACGCTGATCCGGACGGTGTCGTCGATCTCGCGGATCAGCGCCGCCGGGGCACCGGTGTGCAGGATCTTGCCGTGGTCCATGATCGAGACCCGGTCGCAGAGCACCTCGGCCTCGTCCAGGTAGTGGGTGGTCAGGACGACGGTGCGGCCCTCGGCGTTGATGTCCCGCAGCAGGTCCCAGAGGTTGCGGCGGGCCTGCGGGTCGAGGCCGGTGGTGGGCTCGTCCAGGAAGACGAGCTCCGGGTCGTGGGCCAGGGCGCAGGCGATCGACAGGCGCTGGGCCTGGCCGCCGGACATCTGGTCGGTGAGGGTCTCGGCCTTGTCCGAGAGCCCGACCCGCTCCAGCATCGCGTCGGCCCGCTTGGGGCCGACCCCGTAGAACGACGCGAAGGTGCGGATCGTCTCCCGGGCGGTCAGCTTCCGGAAGAAGGCGGAGGCCTGGAACTGCACGCCGATGCGCGGCAGCAGCTTCGGGTTGCGCGGCCAGGGGGCCATCCCCAGCAGCTCGACCCGGCCCTCGTCGGGCTTGCGGACCCCTTCCAGGATCTCCATGGTGGTGGTCTTCCCGGCCCCGTTGGGACCGAGGATCCCGTAGAACTCGCCGGCCTCGACGGTGAGCGACACCCCGTCGACGGCCTGCACATCCCCGTACCGCTGGCGGATGCCGTCAGCGGATATAGCAGCAGTCATGAAGCCAGAGAATAGGGCTCATGGGGCGTCTTGTGCACACCGGGGACGGGAACTTGTGGATTCCCTGAGGGAGGCACCGGAAAAGCCGGGGGGGGGGGGGGGGCGCTCAAATATCGAGCCCCGGCGCGGCGAGTCGGTGACGGTCTTTCTCTCTCACTCTGTGACGGTGGGGCGCGGGCTGAGTGTT
>NZ_JBHYGR010000141.1:0-24775 GCF_042738155.1 Kitasatospora sp. NPDC059088
TCCCAGTCGTTGGTTCGGTCCTTCCGTCTTTGTGTTTCACACTCGCCCCGCCGCCCCCGCCGCCCCCCGCGCCGCCCGCCGCGCCCCCCCCCCGGGCCATGGGCTCACCTGGCCATGGGCTCACCTGGCCGGGCGTCCTGGCCGTGTCGGCCCCGGGCGCCGGGTCGGGTGGCTGCTGAGCCCCGCAGCCGCCCGGGCCGGTGCCCGGTGCGTTCCTCGTACCTCCTGTCCTCCTCGTGTCTCAGCTCGGCGGCAGTGGTTGCCACAGGCAGCCGCAGTCCGGGTGTCCTCGGAGCCGCAGGCGGCGGGGCATGCCGTCGCCTGCGGAGATCTCGCACCAGCCGTCGACGCTCGGCGGTCGGCCGCCGTCCAGGTACACCTGGACGTGCAGTGCCGCCAGGCCGGCGACGGCCGTGGCCAGGGCCGTGTCGCAGGCCGGGGTGCGGGCCCGGCCCGGGCCGTCGTCCGCGAGCTGGGCGAGGACCCGTGGCCAGGCGGCGTCCTCGTCCTCCCGGCGCAGCACCAGGCAGTGCCCGCAGGCCGACCGCCCGGGGATCACCAGCGGCCCGACGATGCCGAACTCCTCGACCACGCCCACGTACAGGTGCGGCACTCCGGCCCGGAGCAGCAGCCGGGCCTCGTACGTCCCGCCCGCGAAGGCCGCGCTGCCGTCCCGGGGTGCGAGGACCACGAAGTCGGGCGGTGGGTCGTCGCTCTTGGGCCGGGGCACCGGGGCCAGTGGGCGGCCGGTCGCGCGTTGCACCGCCTCGCGGGCGACCGTCGAGCGCAGCCGCCCGATGTCCGAGGGCGGCAGTCCGGCGGGGGAGCAGTCGTCGGGCCGGACCCGCCCGCTGTCGGCCACGGTGACGGTGCCGGCGCCGCCGGCCGCGAGCACGGTCGCCACGGCCGCGCCGACCCGGCCCGCGCCGCGCACCTCGATCCTGGACCTGGCGCGCCGGACCAGGACGGCCGGTGCGGCGCCCGGTCCGGAGTGGACCAGGGAGAGCGAGGCGAGGTCGGGCCCGAGGATGTCCTGGTGGGGCCGGGGGAAGTGCGACAGTGCCCGGCCGGTCGCCTCCGCGTCGTCGAGCAGCCCGGTCTCCTGCAGTTCGCTCAGCAGGGTGTCGGTGGGCTCGCGGCCGAGTCCGATCCGTTCGCCGGCGGAGAGGAGCTCGGGTCGTTCGCGCGTCCCGTCGAGCAGGTCGAGGAACTCGCACAGCGTCTTGTCGGCGTTGCCGAGCACCCCGGCGAACCGGGTGACGGTGCCGAACTGCAGGGTCTCGGAGTCCCGCCAGCTGCGGGACAGCGCGGGCTTGAGCATGAGGCGCACGGTGGTCTCCCTTCCGATCGTTTCCGGACGGCTGACCGCAGCATGCCCCATGGCGGCGGGGGCGTGCGGAAAGTTATCCACAGGCCCGGGCGCATGATCACACCATCTGTTCGGAGGCCCTGTGGATAACTGCCCATCCTTCCTGGCGTCGGTTTCCGGACACCCCTCGTCGGCCTTTCGTTCCCGATCGCTCCATGAAAGATTTCGGCCACGGCACCGGACTTCTGTCAGTGGTACCGGGTAACGTCGTGTGCCATGGCAGCCGAGCGGGACTCCCATCCACCGGCGTCGCGTCGGCGTGCCCGTGCAGCGTCCGGGTCGCAGATGGCGGCGCCGAGTACGCGCGGGCGCCCGGACGAGAAGCAGCGCGAGAAGCCGCACGACAAGCAGCAGGCGAGGCCGCAGCACCCGCCCGCCGGGGCGGTGCCCCCGGAGGCGCACGACCGCAGCCGGGTCGAGGTGCGGCGCAGCGCCCGGCGCAGCCGGACGGTCTCCGCCTACCGCGAGGGCGACCGCACCGTCGTGCTGATCCCGGCCCGGATGTCGCACGCCGAGGAGCAGCGCTGGGTCACGCAGATGCTGGAGAAGCTCGCGGCCCAGGAGCGTCGGCGGGTCCTCGGGGACGACGCCCTGATGGCACGGGCCCGGGAGCTGTCGGCGGCCTATCTGGAGGGCCGGGCCCAGCCGGTGCAGGTCCGCTGGGTGACCAACCAGAATTCGCGCTGGGGCTCGTGCACTCCCAGCGAGGGGACGATCCGGCTGTCGCACCGGCTGCAGGGCATGCCGGAGTACGTGCTGGACTACGTGCTGCTGCACGAGTTGGCGCACCTGCTGGTGCCGGACCACGGTCCGGCGTTCTGGGCGCTGCTGGAGGCCTATCCGCGGACGGAGCGGGCGCGCGGCTACTTGGAGGGTGTGGTGTCGGCGGCCCGGCTGCCGCACATCCCGGGGGCCCGGCACGGTGCGCCGGGGCCGGGGCCGGGGTCGGATCCGGGGGCTTCCTGCGGGTGAGGGCGGACGGCGAGAGGGGGGGGGGGGGGGGCGCGGCGCCCCCCCCCCCCGGGGGGGGGGGGGGGGGGGGGGGGGGGGGGGGGGGGGGGGGGGGGGGGGGGCGGGGGGGCGGGGGGGGGGGGGGGGGGGGCGGGGGGGGGGGGCGGCCCCGGCGCGGCCCCCCCCCCCCTCTTCGTGTCGCGCTTCGATCGGTCAGGCGGTCAGGCGGTCAGGCGGTCAGGCGGTCAGCGCCCGGGCCCGGGCGACGAGGTCGCGCACCGAGTGGTCGGTCAGCTCCGGCAGCCGGTCGTAGTCGAACCAGCGCAGGTCCAGCGACTCCTCGCTGATCAGCGCCTGCGCCCCGGCCGGGGCCACCGCGATGTACTGGACGTCCAGGTGGGTGTTCTCCGGCCGGTCCTTGCCGGTGCAGCGGACCTGGTGGCGGTCCAGCTTGGCGGGGACGGGCACGCCGTCCTGGCGCAGCAGGGTGAGGTCGGGGATGCCGGACTCCTCGACGGCCTCGCGCAGGGCGGCGGAGGCGAGGTCGGCGTCGCCCGGCTCGCAGTGCCCGCCCATCTGCAGCCAGATCCCGACCTTGGGGTGCAGGGTGAGCAGCACCCGCCCGGCGGCGGGGTCGACGACCGCCGCGCTCGCGGTGATGTGGGCGGGCAGGCAGGACCGGTAGAGGCCCTCGGGCTGCTCGGCGAGGTGCGCGAGGTAGTCGAGGCGCAGCTGTTCCTGGTCCCGCTCGGCGGGCCGCCAGTCGGTCAGGGTGCGGACGGCGTCCGCGTGGAGGGTGGACGTACCCGTCCCGGTGGCCGTCATGCGGTGGGCTCGCCCTTTCCGTCGGTGCCGTCCTGGTCGCCCTTCGGGGCGTCGTTCTGCGGAGCGTCGCCCTTGGGCGGGTCGTTCTTGGTGAGGTCGGGCTTGCCGGCCGCGGCCTCGCCGAGCAGCTTGTCGAGGGCGTCGAAGTCGAAGCCGCCCTCCAGGTCGCCGCTGCCGCGGTGCACGAAGGCGTCCGGGTCGTCCAGGTCGGCGGCGGTGGGCAGCATGTCGGGGTGCTCCCAGAGCGCGTCGCGGCCCTCGACGCCGCGGGCGTCGGCGAGCAGCGCCCAGAGCCGGGCGGCGTCGCGCAGGCGGCGCGGGCGCAGTTCCAGGCCGACCAGGGTGGCGAAGGTCTGTTCGGCGGGTCCGCCGGCGGCGCGGCGGCGGCGGACGGTCTCGCGCAGCGCGCCGGCCTGCGGCAGGTGGGGCTCGGCGGCGGCGTGCACGACGGCGTCGACCCAGCCCTCGACCAGGGCGAGGGCGGTCTCCAGGCGGGCCAAGGCGGCCTTCTGCGCGGGGGTGTCCTCGGGCTGGAGGAGGCCGCCGGCCAGGGCCTCCTGGAGGGCTTCCGGGTTGCTCGGGTCGAGCTGGCCGACGAGTTCCTCCATGCGGGAGGTGTCGACCTTGATGCCGCGCGCGTAGGCCTCGACGGCGCCCAGCAGGTGGGCCCGCAGCCACGGGACGTGGGCGAAGAGGCGCTGGTGGGCGGCCTCGCGCAGGGCGAGGTAGAGCCGGACCTCGTCGGCGGGAACGTTCAGGCCCTCGCCGAACTCGGCGACGTTCTGCGGGAGCAGGGCGGCCTTGCCGGCCGGGGCGAGCGGCAGGCCGACGTCGGTGGAGCCGACGACCTCACCGGCGAGGGCGCCGAGCGCCTGGCCGATCTGGGTGCCGAACATGGCGCCGCCCATGGAGCGCATCATGCCCATCAGCGGGCCGGCCATGGCCTGCATCTCCTCGGGCAGGACGCCGCCCATGGCGTTGCCGACCCGCTCGGCGACCGGGTCGACGAGGTCCTTCCAGACCGGGAGGGTGGCCTCGATCCACTCGGCGCGGCTCCAGGCGACGGCGGTGCCGGCGCCGGAGGGGAACTCGGTGACGCCGTCGAGCCAGAGGTCGGCCAGGCGCACGGCCTCGACGACGGCGGAGCGTTCGGCGTCGCCGACCGAGCGGTCCTTGCTCTTGCCCTCGGCGGGTTCGGCGACGACGCTCTGCCGGGCGATGTTCTGGGCGAGTTCCCAGTTCACCGGGCCGCCCTCGAAGGAGAGCATCTGGCCGAGCTGCTGGAAGGCGGCACCGAGGTCACCGGGGTTCATGCCGCCGAACATGGCGGCGAAGGGGTTGTCGGCTCCGGCGCCGCCGGGGCCGCCCGGGGTGCCGGGCAGGCCGAACATCGCGCCGAAGGGGTTGCCGGCTCCGAAGCCGAACGGCTGGGGGCCGCCGGTGCCTTCCTGGCCCTGCTCCTTCTTCTTCTGCGCGTCGTCGGGCTTGGCCTTGCCGTCCTCGGGCTCCTCGGGGGGAACGCCGAATCCGAAGGGAAGGTCGCTCACGGGGTCCTCGATCCGGTCGGCCGTCATACGGGTGTGGCGGGCAGTGCGGTCCGCCCGGGGCTCCGGTGGAGCGGGGGACTCGTGGGCGGCTCCCGCGGGCCAGGCCCGCGCCGGGTGCACCGCCGGGCCTTCGCCTCGGGCAGGATGGACGTACGTGACACACGTCCGTACGCACATAAGCTAACCGTGGAGGATGGCCGGTGAGTTCCCCGCCTTCGGACGTTCGCTCTGGGCTGACCGCTGGAGAGGACGATCCGGACGCCACGGCGTCGCCGCCTCCAGCCTACGGCGGGCGGCCGTTGACCGTGGCCGTGACCGGTGCCGCGGGGGTGCTGGGCGAGCGGGTCGCCGCCCGGCTGGTGGCCTCCCCGCACGTGCGCAGGGTGCTGGCGGTGGACGACCGGCGCGGTGAGGTCCCGGGCGTGCAGTGGCGCGTCCTGGACGTGCGGGACCCCGCGGTGGCCGAGCGGCTGGCCGGGGTCGACGTGGTGGTGCACCTGGCGATGGACTTCGGCATGGAGTCCGATCCGCGGGCCCGCAGCGCCTACAACGTGCGCGGCGCCCAGACGGTGCTGACCGCGGCCGCGGCCGCCGGGGTGCACCGGGTGGTGCTGTGCACCTCCGCGATGGTCTACGGCGCGCTGGCCGACAACGAGGTGCCGCTGGCCGAGGACTCGGAGCTGCGGGCGACCGAGGAGGCCTCGCTGGTCGGGGACCTGCTGGAGATCGAGCGGCTGGCCCGGCGGGCGCCGCGCGCCCACCCGGGGCTGCAGGTGACGGTGCTGCGCCCGGCCGTGGTGGTGGGCCCCGGTGTGGACACCGTGCTGACCCGGCACTTCGAGGCGCCCCGGCTGCTGGTGGTGGCCGGTTCGCGTCCGTGCTGGCAGTTCTGCCACGTGGACGACCTGGCGGCGGCGCTGGAGTACGCGGCGCTGGGCCTGGTGGAGGGCGAGGTGACGGTCGGCTGTGACGGCTGGCTGGAGCAGGAGGACGTGGAGCGGCTGTCGGGGATCCGGCGGATGGAGCTGCCGGCCGCGCTGGCGCTCGGCACCGCGGCGCGGCTGCACCGGCTGGGGCTGACCCCGGCGCCGGCGGGCGACCTGGCGTACACGATGTACCCGTGGGTGGTGTCCGGGAGCAGGCTGCACGAGGCGGGCTGGCGTCCGGAGTTCACCAACGAGCAGGTGCTGGCCGAGCTGCTGGCGCAGGTGTCGGGCAAGCACGCGGTGGCGGGGCGCCGGCTGGGCGGCAAGGAGGCCGCGACCAGTCTGGGGGCGGCCGGGGCGACGGTGGCACTGGTCGGCACGGCGGCGCTGGTGCGCCGGGCCCGCAAGCGGCGCCGCTTCTGAGCCGGCACCCGCTGGGGGCGCCCGGCGGGCGTCGTTTCTCACGATGCGAAATTTCGGAATCGTGATGCGGAAGCCCCTTGCCCCGATCGGCCCCCGATGGGGAATCATGGGGTCATGTCCGAGAACCACGACCCCATCCGGCTGCTCGCCGTCCGCGACACCCCGCTCTCGCTGGACGAGGTGTACGAGGCGGTCGGCGACGACGCGGCCGGCGGCACCACCGTCTTCGTCGGGACGGTCCGGGACCACGACGGCGGCAAGTCGGTCTCCGCGCTGGAGTACAGCTGCCACCCCACCGCCGAGGCGGAGATGCGCCGGATCGCCGAGAAGGTCGTCGCCGACTTCCCGGTGCGGGCCCTCGCCGCGGTGCACCGGGTGGGCCGGCTGGAGATCACCGACAAGGCCGTGATCGTCGCCGTCTCCTGCGCCCACCGCGGGGAGGCCTTCGCGGCCGCCCGCCGGCTGATCGACGACCTCAAGCACGAGGTGCCGATCTGGAAGCACCAGGTCTTCGCCGACGGCGAGGAGGAGTGGGTCGGCGCCGGGGGCTGCTGACCGGACTCCCGGCCCCGGGGGCTTCTGACCGGACTCCCGTTCCCGGGGCGGTGGGCGGCCGCCCGTCCGCGCGGACGCGGTGCAACCGCCCGCACACGGAGCACGTCCTTCGGGTCAGGCGCGCCGCGGCCTCACCCGAACGGGTCCGGCCGGGGGCGCCGGATACTCCCTGGAAGTGAGCCGATCGGCCGTCCCGTAACCCGGATGGCGCCGGCCGCGTTGTCCGCCGGGGTGGTTAATCTGCTCATAGACCCGAGGAGCTGGGAGTACTGACATGGGTGCGCTCGCCTGGCTGATCATTCCGGTTGTCGCCGTCCTGGTCGCGGCCGCGTGGGCGGGGTGGGCCCAGCGGGCCCCGAGGGCCACCGGCGACCCGGCCTCGCTCGCCGAGCACCGGCGCTTCATGGCCGCGATGGAACGGACCACCGCGGGCTCCGCCGCCCCCGGGGAGGGTTCCGGCCGGTAGCCCGGCGGGCGCCGCGTCACGGGCGTCCCGTACTGTCGAGGCATGCCACGCCGCTCCGCGACGATGCTCGCTGCCACCCTGCTGCTCATAGCGCTGCTCTGCGTCTCGGTGCTGATGAAGGTGCCGTACACGGAGATGAGCCCGGGCCCGACGTACAACACGCTCGGCGAGCAGGGGGGCAAGCCGGTGATCACCATCACCGGCCACGACTCGTACCGGACGAGCGGCCACCTCAACATGACCACCGTCCAGGTCACCGGGGCCAAGTACGAGCCCAGCCTGGTCAACGCGGTGATCGGCTGGATGCGCGACGACGTGCTGGTGGTGCCGCACGACAACGTCTACCCCAAGGGGCAGTCGGACGCCGACGCCAAGAAGCAGAACGCCGAGGAGTTCGCCTCCTCCGAGGACAGCGCCCGCACCGCCGCGCTCAAGCAGCTGGGCGTCCCGGTCGGCAACGAGCTGATCGTGAAGTCGGTCACCGCGGGGGCCCCGGCCGAGGGCCGGCTGCACGCGGGCGACCAGATCGTCGCGGTGGACGGCGCCGCCGTCGACTCGGTGGACCAGGTGGTCGCCGCCGTCACCAAGCACAAGCCCGGTGAGTCGGTGGTCTTCACCGTGGTGCCGCGGGCCAAGGACACCTCCGGCAACGGCTCCGCCACCCCGGGGACGAGGACCGACGTCACCGTGCCGACCGTCCGGGCCAAGGACCTCGACCCGAAGGCGCCGGCCGAGCGGGCCGAGCTCGCGGTGGTCGGCATCGGCACCGGGATCCGGCACACCTACCCGTTCCAGATCGACATCGGCCTGCAGGACGTCGGCGGCCCGAGCGCCGGGCTGATGTTCTCGCTCGGCATCATCGACAAGCTCACCCCGGGCGGCGACCTCACCGGCGGCAAGTTCGTCGCGGGCACCGGCACCATCGACGACGACGGCAAGGTCGGCCCGATCGGCGGGATATCGATGAAGCTGATCGCCGCCCGGGACGCCGGGGCCGAGTACTTCCTCACCCCCGCCTCGAACTGCGCCGAGGCCACCAAGAACGTGCCGTCCGGGCTGACCCTGATCAAGACGGACACCCTGGACGGCGCGCTCAAGTCGCTGGAGCAGATCCGCTCCGGGCAGGCCTCGGCGCTGCCGTCCTGCCCCCGCTAGGGCCTGTCCGGCGGATCTTGCCAGGCGCGCGACGCCGGGCATCCCGCCTGGACGCACGCCCGAATCGCCCAAGTACGTCCAGTACGAGGCCGACTCGGGCGCACGCCCAGCCGGGCGCCCAACGCCGCGCGCTGATCTGCCAAGATCCGCCGGACAGGCCCTAGGCGGGCCCTGGGCGGGGGCGGGAACCGGCGTCAGGAGAAGGTCGCCAGCAGCGCTTCGGTCAGGCCGGGCACCAGGTCCGGGCCGGTCAGCACCTCGCGGGCGACGTCCTTGGAGCGCAGCCGCAGGGCGATCTCCTTCTTGCCGTCGCGCAGCACCGCGGCGGTGATCCGCACCTCCTCGCGCTTGGGGTGGTTGGCCACCCACTCGGCGAGCTGGGCGTCGCTGGCACCGCGCGGGCGGGACTGCTCGGCGCCCGGCGGCAGCATCAGCCGCTCGACCACCAGGGCGCAGCCGGCCACCGCGGCGGGCCAGGCGATGGTGCCGAGGAACTTGTCGAGCTCCATGCCGGCCGGGAGTTCGTCCTGCTCGACCGGGGTGAGGCCGGGCTCGTCGCTGTCGGCGAGGCCGAGCTGCTTGGCGATGCGCGGGTCGGCCTTGCGCAGGGCGGCGCTGTCCACCAGGGCGAACAGTCGGGCCGGGAGGTCCCAGCCGAGGGTGGCGGCGTACTCGTCGATCTCCAGCGCGGCCCGGGTGAGGGGGGTGGCGGCGGGGAGCTTGGAGACGTCGTCGGGGGAGTTGTTCAGATCAGGCGCGTCGGACATGACTCAATCCTCACACGCCGGGCGGCGCCCGCTCGCCGGGGCGGTCCCGGGGGCCCGGGGCGGGGTGTCCGGGCGGGGCGGTGGGGGGTTGCGGGCGAACGGTGTCGTAACCGTCTGCTAACGGTGGGAACTCGGTCGAAGACTGGTTAAGTTGCTCTGACGACCGACCGATTCCAGACGACACAGCTGAGGTGCCACCGTGGTATTCCAGATGCCGGAACGCTCAGGGCCGGGTTTCCGGCGGAGGGTGGGCCCGCCCTCCCGGCGGGCGCGGGTGGCCCTGCTGACCCTGGGCGTACTCGCGGTGCTGTTCCTGTTGTTCGTCATGTTCGCCGGGTTCTGGACGGACTGGCTGTGGTTCAGGTCGGTGCGCTACTCCTCGGTGTTCACCACCCAGCTGTGGACGAAGGTCGGGCTGTTCGGGGTCTTCGGCCTGCTGATGGCGGTGATCGTCGGCTTCAACGTGTGGCTGGCGCACCGGCTGCGGCCGCCGCTGTCGGCGATGTCGGTGGAGCAGCAGAGCCTGGACCGCTACCGGGCGGGCCTGGCGCCGTTCAAGCGCTGGGCGCTGATCGGGGTCTCGCTGGTGATCGGCCTGGTGGCGGGCGCGGCGGCGTCCGGCCAGTGGCGGACCTGGCTGATGTGGACGAACGCGACGTCCTTCGGTGAGAAGGACGCCCAGTTCGGCATGGACGTCTCGTTCTACGCCTTCGACCTGCCGTTCTACGAGTTCGTGCTGGGCTTCGCGTTCAGCGCGGTGATCGTCTCGCTGCTGACCTCGGCGCTGGTGCACTACCTGTACGGGGGGCTGCGGCTGCAGGGCCCGGGCCGGCGGGCGAGTGCGGGCGCGCAGGGGCACCTGGCGGTGCTGCTGGGCGTGTTCGTGCTGTTGAAGGCGGTGGCGTACTGGCTGGACCGGTACGCGCTGGCGGTGAAGACCGGCTCCTACAAGGGGGTCTCGGGCTGGACCGGCCTGCGCTACGTGGACGCCAACGCGTTCCTGCCGGCGAAGACGATCCTGTTCTTCGTCGCGATCATCTGCGCGGTGCTGTTCTTCCTGACGCCGATCCGCCGCACCTGGGCGCCGGCCCTGATCGGGCTGGGGCTGATGGTGCTGTCGGCGGTGCTGATCGGCGGGCTGTACCCGGCGATCGTGCAGCAGTTCCAGGTCAAGCCGAACGAGCAGGCCAAGGAGACGCCGTACATCCAGAAGAACATCGACGCGACCCGGCAGGCGTACGGGATCGCGGACGCGCAGACCACCCCGTACAGCCCGCAGGGCTCGACCACGGGTGACGCGTTGAAGCCGGACGCGCAGACCATCGCGGACGTGCGGCTGCTGGACCCGAACATCGTGTCGCAGACGTTCCAGTCGCTGGAGCAGCAGCGCAACTACTACGCGTTCCCGAGCACCCTCTCGGTGGACCGCTACAGCACGCCCACGGGCAAGCAGGACACCGTGATCGGCCTGCGCGAGCTGGACCTCAACGGGGTGCAGCGGAACTGGATCAACGACCACTTCAAGTACACCCACGGCTACGGCGCGGCGCTGGCCAAGGGCAACCAGGTCGACGACAAGGGCGGGCCGGTGTTCACCGAGTCCGGCCTGCCGGCCACCGGTGCGCTGGGCGACTACGAGCAGCGGATCTACTACGGCGAGAAGACGACGACGTACTCGATCGTCGGCGGCTCGAACAAGGAGATCGACTACACCGACGTCAAGACCGGTCAGAACGTGGAGTACACGTACACCGGTGACAGCGGTGTCTCGCTGGACAACCCGATCACCCGGGCCGCGTACGCGGTGCGCTTCGCCGAGCCGCAGATGCTGTACGCGGGGGCGATCACCGACGGCGCCAAGGTGATCTACAACCGGACGCCCAAGGAGCGGGTGGAGAAGGTCGCGCCGTGGCTGTCGATCGACGCCGACCCGTACCCGGTGGTGCAGGACGGCCACGTGGTGTGGGTCGTGGACGGCTACACCACCTCGGACGGCTTCCCGTTCTCGTCGAAGACGACGCTGGGCACGGCGACCAAGGACTCGCTGACCAACCAGCGCGGTGAGCTGCTGACCGCCGCCAACCAGGTCAACTACATCCGCAACTCGGTCAAGGCCACGGTGGACGCCTACACCGGCGAGGTGAAGCTCTACCAGTGGGACGAGAAGGACCCGGTCCTCAAGACCTGGATGAAGGCCTTCCCGGGCACCGTGGAGCCGAAGTCGGACATCCCGGCGACGCTGCTGCCGCACCTGCGCTACCCGCAGGACATGTTCAAGGTGCAGCGCGACCTGCTCGGCCAGTACCACGTGACGGACGCCAACTCCTTCTTCAACGGCAGTGACATCTGGCAGGTCCCGGTGGACCCGACCAGTGACACCAAGCAGGTCCAGCCGCCGTACTACGTGACGGTGCGGATGCCGGACGCCCAGGCCGCGAGCTTCTCGCTGACCAGCACCTTCGTGCCCAACCAGCGGCCGAACCTGGCGGCCTTCATGGCCGTCAACGCGGACCCGGGCGAGGACTACGGGAAGATCCGCATCCTCAAGATGACCGGCGAGAGCGGCGCCCCCGGCCCCGGCCTGGTGCAGTCGAAGTTCAACTCCCGCCAGGAGGTGGCGAACCAGATCTTCGCGTTGAAGAGCGGCGGCGACACCGAGCTGGAGTACGGCAACCTGCTGACCCTGCCGGTCGGCGGCGGGCTGTTGAACGTCGAGCCGGTGTACGTGCGCGGGCGCGGCGCCAAGTACCCGACGCTGCAGAAGGTCCTGGCGGTGTACGGGGACGACAACGTGGCGTTCGAGAACACCCTGGACGACGCGCTGCGCAAGCTGTTCGCCGGGCAGGCCCCGCCGGCCACGCCGGTGGCGCCGTCCAGCCAGGGCGGGGCGACGCCGGGCACCGGGACGTCCCCGGGCACCGGGACGACGCCCGGCGGCGCCGGCACGCCGACGCCGACGCCCACCGCGCCGGGCACCCCGGCGCCGGGCGGGACGATCTCGCCGGAGCTCCAGCGGGCGCTCGGGGACGCGGAGAAGGCGTACAACGACAGCCAGACCGCGTTCAAGAACGGCGACTGGGTGGCGTACGGCAACGCCCAGAAGGCGCTCGGCGACGCCTTGAAGGCGGCCGAGGCGGCCCGGGCGGGCGGCCAGGCACCGGCGCCGACGGCGACGCCGACCGGCTCGGGGGCGGCCAGTCCGCACCCCTAGTCCCCGCTGAGCTGCGGTGACCGTTTTTGGGTCCACCCCGCGTCCGTGCTACGGTTCTCTTACCGACGCGGGGTGGAGCAGCTCGGTAGCTCGCTGGGCTCATAACCCAGAGGTCGCAGGTTCAAATCCTGTCCCCGCTACTCAGTAGCAGGAACCCCGGAGGATCAAAATCCTCCGGGCTTCTGTCGTATCCGGGCCCCGGTCGGGTCCGGAGTCCTGCCGGGTCCGGGGGTGGCGGCCGCGGTGGGCGGGGGCCGCCGGCCGGTGGTGTCGGGCCCCGTCGAAACCGTGCTAAAGTTTGATCAACGACGCGGGGTGGAGCAGCTCGGTAGCTCGCTGGGCTCATAACCCAGAGGTCGCAGGTTCAAATCCTGTCCCCGCTACTCAGTGTCAGAGGCCCGGAGGATCATTCCTCCGGGCCTCTGTCGTACCCGGACGTTTCCGTCCGGAAGCGGCGGGAACCGCTCCGGTACTATCGACCGTCGCCAACGGGGACGGCACCGGGGTTTGTGGGGCGCAAGTGTCGGGAAATCGACAAAGCGCCGAAGCAATTCCGTCGGCTTCGGGTCCGCCCCACTCGAATTCGGCCGGGGCAGGTGTACGCGGGTAGCGGGTGATGCGACGATGGGACACATGGGGGACGGTGCACGGCCGCTGACGGGCCGTCCGGTCCGGCACCTCTCCTGGGAGTCCCCCCGGCCGTCGGCCGGGGCACGATGCCGCGACACTCTGGGGGAGCGGGAGTCGGCATGAGGCTGATCGGCAAGTCAGGCGCCAAGTCCGGTGCGGCCGTCGAGGCGGACACCGACGCCTGGGCGGAGAGCGCCGAGAGCCCCGAGAGCCGCCCCGGAGCCCTGCCCGCCCAGCGCACCAGCGGGCTGTCCGAGCGCCCCGCGGTCGGCGGCTCCGGGCCCGACAGCCTGGTGCACGTCTCCACCCGGCAGTTCTCCGCCGCCGTGGGCCCGTACGGGGCGGGCGGTGAGGAGGCGCCGGCCGGTGCCGCGCTGGACCCGGCCGGGCTGGACCCGACCAGCTTCGAGACCGCGCTGGCCGCCCGCGAGTCCGCCGCCCTGGAGGCCCGGCACCGGCAGGCCGCCGACGGCGGCGACCCGGACGCCGCGGGCCGCCTGGGCACCCTGCTGCTGCGCCGCGGCGACCTGGAGGACGCCGAGCCGTACCTGCGGGCCGCCGCGGCCGCCGGGGTGCGGGCCGCCGCCAACAACCTGGGCGTCCTGCTGCACCAGCAGGGCCACCGCGCCGAGGCCGGCCAGTGGTGGCGCCACGCGGCGGTGGCGGGCAGCGCCCCCGCCGCGCACGCGCTCGGGCTGCAGCTGCGCGACCAGGGCGAGGAGGAGGCCGCCGAGTACTGGCTGCACTACGCCGCCGACCACGGCCACCCGCTGGGCGCCTACGCCCTCGGCGACCTGATGGAGCACCGGCGCGACGTGCGGGCCGAGCGCTGGTTCAAGGTCTCCGCCGACGCCGGGCACCGTGAGGCCGCCTACCGGCTGGCCCGGATGCGCGAGGCCGCCGGGGACAAGGAGACCGCGGAGGCCTGGTACCGCACGGCCGCCGCCCGCAGCCACGCCCGCGCCGCGCTGCGCCTGGGCGTGCTGCTGGAGGAGCGGGCCCGCACCGACCGGTCGCTGCTGGAGGAGGCCGCCCGCTGGTACCGGCAGTCCGCGCAGAACGGGGAGCCGCGGGCCGCCTGCGCGCTCGGCTTCCTGCTGCGCGACTCCGGGGACGTCGCCGCCGCCGCCGAGTGGTGGCAGGAGGCCGCCGAGGCGGGCGACGGCAATGCCGCCAACGCGCTCGGCGCCCTGCACGCGAGCCGCGGCGAGGCCAAGGCCGCCGAGCACTGGTACCGCACTGCGCTCGACGCGGGCGACCAGAACGGCGCCTTCAACCTCGGCCTGCTCTGCGCCGGCACCGGCCGCGACCAGCAGGCCGAGCAGTGGTACCGCCGGGCCGCGTACGCCGGGCACCGGGAGGCCTGCAACGCGCTGGCCGTGGTGCTGCTGCAGCGCGGCGACGAGTCCGGTGCCGAGCCGTGGTTCTCCAAGGCGGCCGAGGCCGGCAGCGTGGACGGTGCCTTCAACCTGGGCGTGCTGCACGCCGGGCGCGGCGAGTCGCGGCAGGCCCAGGAGTGGTACGCGCGGGCGGCGGCCGAGGGGCACGGCGAGGCGGCGCTGCAGCTGGCGGTCGCCCAGGAGCAGCGCGGCAACCTGTCCGGCGCGCTGGAGCGCTACCGGCAGGCGGCGGCCGGCGGTTCGGCGGAGGGCGCCTTCCGGCTGGCCTCGGTGCTGGACCGGCGGGGGGACGCGGACGCCGAGGCCGAGCACTGGTACGCGCTGGCGGCCGATGCCGGGCACCGCCGCGCCCAGGTGCGGATGGGGGTGCGGGCGGCCGAGCGCGGGGCGCTGGAGATCGCCGAGAGCTGGTACCGGCGGGCCGCCGGGGCGGGCAGTCGCAGCGCGGCGTTCAACCTGGGGCTGCTGCTGGCCCGGCAGGACTGCGAGGCGGAGGCGATGCTCTGGTACACCCGGGCCGCCGACGCCGGGCACGGCCGGGCGGCGCTGCGGCTGGCGCTGCTGGCGCTGCGCCGGGGCGAGCCGGTGCAGGCGGAGAACTGGTGCCGGCGGGCGATCGACTACGGTCCGGCCGAGGTCGCGGAGCGGGCCGGGCGGCTGCTGGGCGCGCTGCACGCCGAGCTGAGCGCGTAGGGCCCGTCCGGGCGGGGCGTCAACTGCCGCTTCGGTGGCGGCAGTCGGGGCACAGGCCGCGGTAGGTGACCTCGGCGGTGGTGACGGCGAAGCCGAAGCGTTCGGCCGCGGGCAGCGCGGCGAGCGGGTCGCCGTGCGGATGGACGTCGCGGATCGCGCCGCAGCCGGAGCAGACCAGGTGCTGGTGGGCGCGGTGGGCGTTGGGGTCGTAGCGCTTGGCGCGGCCGTCGGTGGCGACCTCCAGCACCTCGCCGAGGGTGACGAGTTCGCCGAGCGTGTTGTAGACGGTGGCGCGGCTGATCTCGGGCAGGCGGGCGGCGGCGCGGGCGTGCACCTCGTCCGCGGTGAGGTGGACGTGCTCGCCGTCGAGGACCTCGGCCACCACGCGGCGCTGTGAGGTCAGCCGCCAGCCGCGTCCGCGCAGTCTCTCCAGCAGATCACTCATGGGACCAGAATAAGTCAAGCTCCGAGATTAGGGCCAGTATTGACTTGGACGAAGTCCAAGTTAGGATCGTGTCATCACGATCGGATCCCCCGGAGGCAACCCGCCATGACCACGCAGGACGAGCTTCGCCCGACCCTCACCACCGAGGCGGGTGCCCCCGTCGCGGACAACCAGAACACCGAGACCGCCGGCCCCGGCGGCCCGGCCCTGATCCAGGACCAGCTGCTGTTCGAGAAGCTCGCGCACTTCAACCGCGAGCGCATCCCGGAGCGCGTGGTGCACGCCCGCGGCGCCGGCGCGTACGGCACCTTCACGGTGACCGCCGACGTGACGCCCTTCACCCGGGCGGGGTTCCTGTCCGAGGTCGGCAAGCAGACCGAGGTCTTCCTCCGGTTCTCCACGGTGGCCGGCAACCTCGGCGCGGCCGACGCGGTGCGCGACCCGCGCGGCTTCGCGCTGAAGTTCTACACCGAGGAGGGCAACTACGACCTCGTCGGCAACAACACCCCGGTGTTCTTCATCAAGGACGCCATCAAGTTCCCCGACTTCATCCACACCCAGAAGCGGGACCCGTACACCGGCTCGCAGGAGGCCGACAACGTCTGGGACTTCTGGGGCCTGTCGCCCGAGGCCACCCACCAGGTGACCTGGCTGTTCGGCGACCGCGGCATCCCGGCCAGCTACCGCCACCTGAACGGCTACGGCTCGCACACCTTCCAGTGGCAGAACGAGGCCGGCGAGCACTTCTGGGTCAAGTACCACTTCAAGACCGACCAGGGCATCCGCAACCTCACCCAGGCCGAGGCCAACCGGCTCGCCGGCGAGGACCCGGACAGCCACCAGCGCGACCTGCGCGAGTCGATCGAGCGCGGCGAGTTCCCCAGCTGGACGGTGCAGGTCCAGGTCATGCCGGCGGCCGACGCGGCCGGCTACCGCTTCAACCCCTTCGACCTGACCAAGGTCTGGCCGCACGCCGACTACCCGCCGATCGAGATCGGCCGGCTGGAGCTCAACCGCAACCCGGAGAACGTCTTCGCCGAGGTCGAGCAGTCGGTCTTCTCCCCGGCGCACTTCGTGCCCGGCATCGGCCCGTCCCCGGACAAGATGCTCCAGGGCCGGCTGTTCGCCTACGCGGACGCCCACCGCTACCGCGTCGGCATCAACGCCGACCACCTGCCGGTGAACCGCCCGCACGCCACCGAGGCCCGCACCAACGGCCGGGACGGGTACCTGTACGACGGCCGCCACGGCCGGCAGAAGAACTACGAGCCCAACAGCTTCGGCGGCCCGGTGCAGACCGGCCGTCCGCTCTGGGCCGCGACCGCGGTCGACGGCCCCACCGGCACCCACGCGGCGCCCTCGCACGCCGAGGACGACGACTTCGTGCAGGCGGGCGACCTGTACCGGCTGTTCACGGAGGACGAGAAGCAGCGGCTGATCGCCAACCTGGCCGGCTTCATCGCCAAGGTCTCGGCCGACCGCGAGGACATCGTGGAGCGGGCGATCGACAACTTCCGCAAGGCCGACGCCGACTACGGGCAGCGGCTGGAGGCGGCGGTCCGGGAGCTGCGCAAGCAGTAGGACGGGCCGGAACGAGCAGCGGGCCCTGTGACCAGCTCCCACTGGTCACAGGGCCCGCACCATTGCGCCCGGGGCCCCGGGAGCGCTCCGGGGGCGAACGGGCGAACAGCGGCTCAGACGGAGAGCCGCCGCAGGGTCTCGTCGTGCAGCAGGCCGTTGGTGGCCACCGCGTCGGCACCGCCCGGGCCGGGGACGCCGTCCAGGCCGGTGAAGCTGCCGCCGGCCTCCTCGACGACGATGCACGGCGCGGCCATGTCCCAGAGCGACAGCTCGGGCTCGGCGGCGATGTCCACGGCGCCCTCGGCGACCATCATGTAGGACCAGAAGTCGCCGTAGGCGCGGGTGCGCCAGCAGGCCCGGGTGAGGTCCAGGAACGGGTCGAGCCGGCCGCGGTCCTCCCACCCGGTGAGGGAGGAGTACGAGAAGGACGCGTCCTCGATCCGGGACACCCCGGAGACGTGGATCCGGGAGGCCTTGGTCAGGCTGCGGCCCGCGTAGGCGCCCAGGCCCTTGGCGGCCCACCAGCGGCGCTGCAGCGCCGGGGCGGAGACGATGCCGACCACCGGGCGCTCCACGCCGTCCGGGCCGTCCTCCAGCAGGGCGATCAGGGTGGCCCAGACCGGGACGCCGCGGATGTAGTTCTTGGTGCCGTCGATCGGGTCGATCACCCAGCGGCGCGGGCCGGAGCCCTGGAGGCCGAACTCCTCGCCGAGCACGGCGTCGCGCGGGCGGGCGCGCTGGAGGATGCTGCGCACGAGCTCCTCGGCGGCCTTGTCGGCGTCGCTGACCGGCGTCAGGTCGGGCTTGGTCTCGATCTTCAGGTCGAGGGCGCGGAAGCGCTCCAGGGTGACCGAGTCGGCCGAGTCGGCGAGGACGTGGGCGAGTCGGAGATCGTCGTGGTAGTCGGCCATGCCCGAAACCCTAGCTCAGCGGGTCGGCCGGGGAGGGCGGGCGCTCAGTGGGCGGAACCGCTGAGCTGGAGGCCGATCACGCCGGCGATCACCAGGGAGATGGACACCAGTTTGAGCACCGAGGTGGTCTCGTCCAGGAAGGCCATGCCGTAGATGGCGGTGCCGGCGGCGCCGATGCCGGTCCACACGGCGTAGGCGGGGCCGACCGGCAGGCTCTTGAGCGAGAGGGTGAGCAGCCCGAAGCTGCTGAGGGCGAACACGCAGAAGCTGATGGTGGGCCAGAGCTTGGTGAAGCCCTCGCTGAGCTTGAGGTTGATCGCGAAGCCGGTCTCCAGCAGGCCGGCCAGGATCACCAGGGCCCATGCCATCGCGCGCCCTCCCTGTCGATCGACGGACGGGCCGTGTCCGGCCCGACTTTCCTATGATCGCCAGGGAGGGGCGGTCCGACACCTCGAACGGGCCGCGAGCCTCGGGGAAGGGGCGGAGCCCCCGCCGGGCTCAGTCGCCCTCGCGGGCCTCCTTGCTGGCCAGCAGACGGCGCAGCGAGTAGAGCCGGGCGGCCTCGGCGTGGCCGTCGGCGACCCAGGCGTCCAGGGCGCAGTCCGGCTCGTCGTGGCTGCAGGCGCGCGGGCAGTCGACCGTGCCCGGCTCCAGGTCGGGGAAGGCGAGGATGACCCGGGACGGGTCGATGTGGGAGAGGCCGAAGGAGCGGAAGCCGGGCGTGTCGATCACCCAGCCCGGGTCGAGCGCCTTCTTCGAGCCGGGCTTGACGCCGGGCGGCGGGGGCAGCCGCAGGGCCAGGGCGGAGACGGTGGTGTGCCGGCCGCGGCCGGTGACGGCGTTGACGTGGCCGGTCTGCCGCCGCCGGTCCGGGACGAGGGCGTTGACCAGGGTGGTCTTGCCGACGCCGGAGTGGCCGATGAACACCGTGGAGAGTCCGCGCAGGTGCTCGCGGACGGCCTCGGCGCCGGCGGTCTCCAGCTCGTCCCGGCGGGTGACGACGTAGTCGATGCCGAGCGGGGCGTACGACTCCAGCAGCGGCCCGGCCGGGGCGAGGTCGGACTTGGTGAGCACCAGCAGCGGTTCCATGCCCGCGTCGTAGGCGGCGACCAGGCAGCGGTCGATCAGCCGGGGGCGGGGCTCCGGGTCGGACAGGGCGGTGACGATGGCCAGCTGGTCGGCGTTGGCGACGACGATCCGCTCGTACGGGTCGTCGTCGTCCGCGGTGCGCCGCAGCACGGAGCTGCGCTCCTCGACCCGGACGATCCGGGCGAGGGTGTCGGCGTCCCCGGAGAGGTCGCCGACCAGGTTGACCACGTCGCCGACGACGACGCCCTTGCGGCCCAGCTCGCGGGCCTTCATGGCGACGACCTCACGCTCCTGCTTGGTCCCCGGGTCGACCAGGCAGGTGATCCGGCCGCGGTCGACGGTCAGCACCATCGCCTCGTCGGCGTCCTCGTGCTTGGGCCGGATCCGGGTCCGCGGCCGGGAGCCCCGGCGGGCGGGGCGGTTGCGGATGTCGTCCTCGTCGGCGTCCTTGCCGTAGCGGCGCATGGTTCAAGTCTCCGCTCAGGCGTCCGCGGCCGCTCCGCCGAGCAGCTCCGCCCACATCTTGGGGAAGTCGGGCAGGGTCTTGGCGGTGGTGCCCACGTTCTCCACCTCGACGCCGGGCACGGCGAGGCCGAGCACCGCGGCGGCGGTGGCCAGGCGGTGGTCCTCGTAGGTGTGGAAGATGCCGCCGTGCAGCGGGCGGGGGCGGATCCGCAGGCCGTCCTCGGTCTCGCTGACGTCGCCGCCGAGGTCGTTGATCTCCTTGGCGAGGGCGGCGAGCCGGTCGGTCTCGTGCAGGCGCAGGTGGGCGATGCCGTACAGGTGGGACTCGGAGTCGGCGAGGGCGGCGACGGCGGCGATCACCGGGGTGAGCTCGCCGACGTCGTGCAGGTCGGCCTCGATGCCGTGGATCCTGCCGGTGCCGGTGAACTGGAGGCCCTCGTCGGTGTACTCGCAGGCGCCGCCCATCCGGGAGTAGAGGTCGCGCAGCTGGTCGCCGGGCTGGGAGGTGTGGCGGGGCCAGTCGCGGACGGTGACCCGGCCGCCGGTGACCAGGGCGGCGGCGAAGAACGGGGCGGCGTTGGACAGGTCGGGCTCGACGACCAGGTCGCGGCCGAGCAGGGCGCCGGGGGTGACCCGCCAGACGTCCTTCTCACCGCCGTCCTCGGGGGCGTCGACCTGGGCGCCGGCCAGGCGCAGCATCTCGACGGTCATCCGGATGTGCGGCAGCGACGGGACGGGGCCGCCGACGTGCCGGACCTCGACGCCGTGGTGGTAGCGGGCGCCGGAGAGCAGCAGGGCGGAGACGAACTGGGACGAGGAGGAGGCGTCCAGCTCGACCGGGCCGCCGTCGAGGCCGCCGGTGCCGTGGACGGTGAGCGGGAAGCTGCCGCGGCCGCCGTCCTCGATCCGGGCGCCGAGCGCGCGCAGGGCGTTGATCACGCCGTGCTGGGGGCGCTCGTGGCTGCGCGGGTCGCCGTCGAAGTGGACCGGGCCGTCGGCGAGGGCGGCGAGCGGGGGCAGGAAGCGCATGACGGTGCCGGCGTTGCCGACGTCGACGTTGGCGGGGCCGCGCAGCGCGGGGGCGGGGATGACCCGCCAGGCCTCGCCGCCGCCGGTGCCGCCGGAGTCGTTGTTGACCTTCTCCTCGATGGTGACCCCGAGGGCGCGCAGGCCGTCGGCCATCAGCTGGGAGTCGCGGCTGCGCAGCGGGCGGCGCACCCAGCCGGGTCCGTCGGCGAGGGCCGCCAGCACCAGGGCCCGGTTGGTGACCGACTTGGAGCCGGGAATGGTGACGGTGGCGTCGACGGGGGCGCTGGCGACGGGGGCGGGCCACAAGGAGTCGGTCATGGGGGCCAGTCTAGGGTCCGTGACGGAACGGCCCCTGCTGCGGCCGGATGGCGGGACGGCGGTGATCTAGTGGAGGGGTTGCAGCAGCCAGGTGGCGCCGAGGGCGAGGCAGGCGAGGGCGGTGAGCAGGAAGACGGTGACCCAGGCCAGGGCGGGGACGTGGGTGAGCCGGGCGAGCTGGTCGGCGTCGGAGTCGCGGGCCCAGCCGGTGCGGCGCTGGTGCTGGAGTTCCAGGACCGGGCGGACCGCCCCGAACAGCAGGAACCAGCAGCCGAGGTAGGCGAAGCCGGCCTGGACCTGGGCGCTGCCGAACCAGGACACCAGGAAGAAGGCGCCGCCGGCGACGAGCACGGTGAACAGGCCGAAGGCGTTGCGGATCCGCAGGAGCAGGGCCAGCAGCAGGGCGATGGCGAGCCAGAGCAGCAGGGTGATCCGGTCGGCGGCGAGCAGGGCGGCGCAGCCGAGGCCGAGCAGGGCGGGGGCGGTGTAGCCGGCGGCGGCGGTGAGGACCATGCCGGGGCCGGTGGGGCGGCCGTAGGAGAGGGTGAGGCCGGAGGTGTCGGAGTGCAGCCGGATGCCGGCGAGCTTGCGGCCGGTGGCGAGCGCGGCGAGGCCGTGGCCGCCCTCGTGGGCGATGGTGACGGCGTTGCGGGTGACGTGCCAGAGCGGGCGGGCGAGGACGGCGAGCAGGGCGGCGCAGCCGGTCGCGAGGACGAGCCAGCCGGGCGGGGCGGCCTGGGTGCCGGTGACCCGGTCCCACAGTTCGCCGAGGTTCTGGTTGTTCGGGTTCATCGGCGGGCTGCGCCTCCGTTCGCTGTGCTGTGTCGTGATTCGCCGTTCGGGCCGGGTTGGGCCGTTCGGGGCAGCCTCCCATGCGGGGACGGGCGGAGGGGAGCGGGCGGTTCTGCTCCGTGGATGAGGAAGTGCTGAGCGGGCGCGGTGTGGTTGGCTGGCCCGCATGTGCGGTCGCTTCGCAGCCAGCAGCAAGCCGGAGGACGTCGTCGAGCTGTTCGACGTGGAGTTCTGGGACCCGGAGGAGTCCCTGGACCCGAACTGGAACGTGGCGCCGACCAACAGCGCGTACGTGGTGCTGGAGCGGTTGGCCAAGGGGGCGGCGCGGCCGGTGCGGCAGTTGCGGGCGCTGCGCTGGGGGCTGGTGCCGCAGTGGTCGAACTCCGCCGAGACGGCGGTGAAGATGATCAACGCGCGCTCGGACACGGTGCACGAGAAGCCGGCCTACCGGCAGGCCTTCGCCTCGCGCCGGTGCATCCTGCCGGTGGACGGCTACTACGAGTGGCAGACGGTGCCGGGGGAGCGGGGCAAGGCGCGCAAGAAGCCGTTCTTCGTGTCCCGGGCGGACGGCGTCCCGCTGGCGCTGGCGGGGCTGTACGAGTTCTGGCGCAACCGGGCGGTGCCGCCGGGGCACCCGGAGGCCTGGCTGGTGACCTTCACGATCGTGACCACGGACGCCGAGGAGTCGCTGGCGCCGATCCACGAGCGGATGCCGCTGTTCCTGGACCGGCGGGACTGGGGGCAGTGGCTGGACCCGGGGCTGGGCGACCCGGAGGAGGTGCGCCGGCTGCTGATACCCCCGCCGCCGGGGGCGCTGCTGGCCACGCCGGTGTCGCCGGCGGTCGGGAACATCCGCAACAACGGTCCGGAGCTCAAGGAGCCGTGGACCGAGGTCGAGTACGAGACCACACTGTTCTGAGACTTGGGAGCTGCCGGGATGACCACCTCCGAACTCGTCACCACCGGGGCCGGGGACGCCCGGATCACCTACCACCGGGCGGCCGCGCCGAGGGCGGTGCTGGCGCTGGGCCACGGGGCGGGCGGCGGGACCGGTGCCCGGGACCTGGTGGCGCTGGCCGGGCGGCTGCCGGAGCGGGGGATCACGGTGGCGCTGGTGGAGCAGCCGTGGCGGGTGGCGGGGAAGAAGCTGGGCCCGGCGCCGAGGACGCTGGACGTGGGCTGGCTGCCGGTCGCGGAGCGGCTGGCCGGGGCCGGGCTGCCGCTGGTGGTCGGCGGGCGCAGCGCGGGGGCGCGGGTGGCCTGTCGGACGGGGGCGGCGAGCGGTGCGGTGGGGGTGGTGGCGCTGGCGTTCCCGCTGCACCCGCCGGGGAAGCCGGAGAAGAGCCGTGCCGAGGAGCTGCTGGGGTCGGGGCTGCCGACGCTGGTGGTGCAGGGTGCGGCGGACCCGTTCGGCGGGCCGGCGGAGTTCCCGGAGCTGCCGGCGGGGCACGAGCTGGTGGCGCTGCCGTACGGGAACCACGGGTTCGAGGTGCCGAAGCGGGCGTCGGTGGGGCAGGACGAGGTGCTGGAGCTGATCTGCTCGGCGGTGGGGGACTGGGTGCTGGGGCTGCTGTGACGCCGGTGCCGCTGTGGCTCCGGTGCCCGTGTGAGGGGCCGTGAGCAGGGTGTTTCCGCTCGCTCACTCGTGCGAGTGAACGGCGGGTGCGGGCGGGAATGCGGGCGGGGCCGGTGTGGTTGTCGTGTCCGTCAGCATGAGTCACCGGTGAGAGGTAGGGCAGATGGGTTCGATCGCGTGCCCCGAACGGCCGGAGGAGCGCGAGGCCGCCGCGGCGTTCGCCCCCTCCTGGTCGGACTGGCTCGACGCGGGCGAGAAGCCCGTCAGCCCGATATCCTCCATTTCTGGGCGGCCCGCAGTGGGCCGTGCCCGTCATGCCGAGGAGGTGGGTCCGGTCGTCGGGACCGAGCACGAGGCCGATCCGGGCCGTGGCCCGGACGAGGCCCTGCCTGCGGGCGAGGCGCTCACCGGTGAGGAGCTGGCCGAGGCGATCGGTGAGGACACCTTCCGGGTGTCGGCGGAGGAGTCCGAGGAGGCCCGGCGGGAGCGCTTCGAGCGCGACGCCCTGGGCTACCTCGACCCGATGTACTCGGCGGCGCTGCGCATGACGCGCAACCCCGCGGATGCGGAGGACCTGCTCCAGGAGGCGTTCGCCAAGGCGTACGCGTCCTTCCACCAGTTCCGTGAGGGCACCAACCTCAAGGCCTGGCTGTACCGCATCCTCACCAACACGTTCATCAACTCGTACCGCAAGAAGCAGCGGGAGCCCCAGCGCACCGCGGCGGAGGAGATCGAGGACTGGCAGCTGGCCAGGGCCGAGTCGCACATGTCGACCGGTCTGCGCTCGGCCGAGACCCAGGCGCTCGACCACCTGCCCGACAGCGACGTGAAGGACGCGCTCCAGGCGATCCCGGAGGAATTCCGGATCGCCGTGTATCTCGCGGACGTAGAAGGCTTTGCGTACAAGGAGATCGCGGACATCATGGGTACTCCCATCGGTACGGTGATGTCCCGGCTGCACCGTGGCCGCCGGCAGCTGCGCGGCATGCTGGAGGATTACGCCCGTGAGCGCGGGCTGGTCCCGGCCGGCAGCGGGGCAGGGCAGGAAGCGAAGGGCTCGGGCTCATGAGCTGCGGCGATCCGCACGAAACCGAGTGTGGCGAGGTCCTCGACCACCTCTATGAATTCCTCGACAACGAGATGGCCGAGGGCGACTGCGCCAAGCTGCGCGTGCACTTCGAGGAGTGCTCGCCCTGCTTGAAGCAGTACGGGCTGGAGCAGGCGATCAAGGCGCTGATCAAGCGTTCCTGCGGCTGCGACGACACCCCGACGGACCTGCGCAGCAAGGTCCTGGCCAGGATCGACTCGATCCGGGCCGGGCAGCGCTCGGGCGAGCCGGTGGTGGTCGCCGTGGAGACGACCGTCGAGGTGCACGTCGAGGCGGCCCGTCCGGCGCCCAGACCGGTGCAGGCGCGCGAGGACGCGGGTGACGCGCCGGGCGTGCGCCCCGGTGCGCCGGTCGAGGCCGGAGCGCCGGCCGAGTAGTCCGGCGCAGCGGCCCGTACGGCCCGCCGGCGAGGGCGGTGCCGAGCGGTTCGGGCAGGGAGTTCAGCGGGCCCCGGGGGCGGCGGCCCCCGGGGGCGCCCCCCGGTGGGCGCCCGCGCCCCCCCACCCTGGTGGTGGGGTGTGGGGGGGCCCCAACGCCCACGAG
>NZ_JBHYGR010000142.1:0-24651 GCF_042738155.1 Kitasatospora sp. NPDC059088
GGCCCGGGGTGGTGGTTCACCACCCCGGGCCTCCGGCGTTCCCGTTCCCGGCGCGTCAGCGCTCGTCGGAGCCCAGCCGCAGCGCCCGCATGGTGTCGGCCACCTCGCGGTGCAGCCCGGAGCCGCTGCCGGCGAAGCGGTCGAGCACCCGCTGCTGGACCTCCGGGTCCTTCTCCTGGCTCAGCTTGAACATCACCTCGACCTTGGTCACGGTGAAGTGGATGCCGCCGACCGCGCCGACGATCTGCCGGTGGTACTCCAGCGAGGGGGCGAGCGGCATGCCGTCCCCGAACCGGTCCTCCAGCGTCTGGGCGGTGGTGTGGACGATCGTCAGGGTCTCGTCGTCCGCGGCCAGTTCGATCGTGCCCTCCAGGTGGACGGCCACGTAGTTCCAGGTCGGCGCGACCATCGGGGCGGAGTAGAGGGTCGGGGTGACGTAGCCGTTCGGCCCGTGGAAGACGAGCTTCGCCGGGCCGCCGCCGTCGGCGACGAGCTGCTGCCAGTGCGGGTTCACCCGGGTCATGTGGGTCCACAGGCGCATGCCCTGCAGCGGGTCGCCCGGGGCGGCGTCGGGCGGAACGATCACCGGCACGTGGGTGGCGTTGGGCGTCGGGTTCCCGTTGCCGGTCAGCACGGCGAGCGGGTGCCGCTCGATGACCCGCAGCGGCCAGTCGTCCCCGTCCACCTGGTAGAGCTTCGGCGTGAACACTCGTACTCCTCGGTCTCAGTGTTTCGGCGCTGCCGGATCCGCCCCGGGCGGCCGGCCGACCGGCCCACCCGGTCGGTGCGGGGGCCAGCCGGTCGGTGCGAGGGTCAGCCGGACAGTGCCTTGACGAGCATGTCGCCGATCTCCCCGGCGCGGACGGCGGAGAGGGACAGCAGGGTCTCGGAGAGCCCGTGGCTGTGCTCGCCGAAGCCCTGGACGTAGATGCCGCAGTGCACGCTCTCGTCGGTCACCACCCGGTGCTCCCGGTCGAGCCGCAGCCGGCCCTGGTCGTCCAGCCCGCAGTGCGGCAGCAGGCCGTCCAGGAAGACCGCCGGGTCGGTGCGGGTGTAGCCGGTGGCGCAGACCAGCGCCTCGGCCTCCAGGATGGTGCTGGTGCCGGAGGACAGCGATTCCACGTCGATCCGCAGGCCGTCCGGAGTTTCCGTCACTTCGCTTACCCGGGAGACGTTGTGGAAATTCAGCCGGGGATTTCCGGCCACCTTTTCCAGGTACGCCTGCTGGAACAGCGACTGCAGCAGATCGGCGTCCACCACCGAGTAGTTGGTGCCGGCGTGATATTCGATGAGGCGCTGCCGGACGTCGTCCGGGGCGGTGTGGAAACGGTCCACCGCCTCGGGGTTGAACACCTGGTTGGCGAACGGGCTGTCGTCGGCGACGCTGAACCCGTACCGGGAGTGCACCGAGTGCACCTGCGCCCGCGGGAAGCGCGCGTGCAGGTGCTCGATCGCCTCCGCCGCGCTCTGGCCCGAGCCCAGGACCACGAAGGAGCGCGGGTCCTGCGGTGCGATCCGCTCCACCTCCGGCAGGAACCGGGAGGTGTGCCAGATCCGCGGGGAGTGCGGCAGGTCGGCGGGCAGCTTGGGCTCGATCCCGGCGGCGATCACCAGGTTGCGGGCGCGCTGCACCTGGCGGGTGCCGTCGGCCGCGACGAAGACCACGTCGAGGAACTCGACGCCCTGTTCGCCGGCGACCGGCTCGACCGCCACCACCCGCGAGCCGTAGGAGACGAGGTCCGCGAAGCCCTCCGCGACCCACTCCAGGTAGTCGTGGAACTCCACCCGCAGCGGGTAGAAGGACTTGGTGTTGATGAAGTCCGCCAGCCGGCCCTTGGCCTGCAGGTAGCACAGGAACGAGTACGGACTGGTCGGATTGCGCATGGTCACGAGGTCCTTGAGGTACGAGACCTGCATGGTGGCGCCCTCGATCAGCATGCCCCGGTGCCAGCCGAAGCGCTGCTGCGCCTCGAAGAAGCGCGCGGTGACCGGGGCCCCGTCGGCGATCTCCGAAATGGCGGCCGCGAGGGCCAGGTTCGAGGGGCCGAAGCCGATTCCGGCCACGTCGACGATGTCGGTTCCGGCGACCACGCCGGAACGTTGCCGCTCACCCACGGACTTCCCTGCTCTCTCCCTTTTGGGGATGGCCTGTCTGGGTCGACGTCGAGTCCGGTCGACCGATGACGGTGCTCAGGGCAGCACACTGCCGCGACTCCTGATCACTCCATGACAGTAGGAGCTGCCCCACGTGCTGTGCAAGCAAAAGGGGAAAATCCCGATCACCCGTGGTGAGTTGGCGTTGCGGGGGCGGAGAGATCCGGTCCGCTCTTGACGGCGCATCGTCACGCTGAATAGCATCCGAAGCGTTCGAGGTGGGGGCATAGCCGGACCCCAAGTCCACGACTCGGCAAAAGAGTTCGTTACCCACTATCCGAACTCCATTCACTGACTTCTCGTCAAGAACTGACAGGGCAAGGGTTTCGCGCGAAGGGATCCGCGACCGCACCATGTTGGAATCACCGGGCACGACCGAGTCAGTTCCCCAGCAGGGGTGGACCCTTGCGAGCCGCTTCGCCGCCGTCGCGGCGGCCGCGCCGACCGCCACCGCGGTCCGCAGCGAGGCCGGCGACCTCGACTACGGCGCCCTCGACGCCGCCGCCGGGGCGCTCGCCGCCCGGCTGCGCGACCGGGGCGTACGCCGCGGCGACCGGGTCGGCGTCCTGCTGGAGCGCTCGCCCCGGCTGGTCGTCGCCCTGCTCGGCATCCTCAAGGCGGGCGCCGCCTACGTCGCCGTCGACCCGGGTGACCCGTCCGCCCGGCTGCACACCATCCTGGGCGACGCCGAGGTGTCGCTGGTGGTCACCGACGCGGACCGACGGGCGAAGCTCGACGGCGCGTTCGAGCACCTCGACGTGGCCGCCGAACACCTCGACGTGACGGCCGCACCGGCGACGGACGACCCCGGCACCCACAGCGGACAGACCCCCGAGGACCTCGCCTACGTCGCCTACACCTCCGGCTCCACCGGCCGCCCCAAGGGCGTCTGCGTGCCGCACCGCGCCGTGCTGCGCCTGGTGCTGGACGCCGGCTACCTCGACGCCCGGCCCGACGACGTCTTCCTCCAGCTCGCCCCGGTCGCCTTCGACGCCTCCACCCTGGAGATCTGGGGCCCGCTGCTGAACGGCGGCTGCCTGGCGCTCGCCCCGGCCGGCCGGCTCGGCCCGGCGGAGGTGGTCAAGGCCGCCCGGGACACCGGCACCACCGTGCTGTTCCTCACCACCGCCCTGTTCCACCAGGCGGTCGAGGCGGGCCTGACCGACCTGCCCGCCCTGCGCCGGCTGTTCACCGGCGGCGAGGTGCTCTCCGCCGAACACGTCGACCGGGCCGCCGCCGCCCTGCCCGACACCCTCGTCTCGGCCGCCTACGGCCCCACCGAGAACACCACCTTCACCAGCACCCACCCCGTCCGCGCACCGCTCGGCGACCGCGGCGTCCCGATCGGCGGACCGATCGACGGCACCGGCATGGTCGTCCTCGACGAGCGGCTGGACCCGGTGCCCGACGGCACCGTCGGCCGGCTCTTCGTCAACGGCGCCGGCCTCGCCCACGGCTACCTCGGACTGCCCGGCCTCACCGCCGACCGCTTCCTCCCCGACCCGTACGCGAGCGCCCCCGGCACCCGGATGTACGACACCGGCGACCTCGCCCGGCGCGGCCCCGACGGCGCCTACGAGTTCGCCGGCCGGGCCGACGGCCAGCTCAAGGTCAACGGCATCCGGATCGAGTCCGACGACATCGAGGCCCGGCTGCGCCGCCACCCCGACGTCCAGGACGCCGCCGTCGTCCTCCAGGACCACGGCCCCGGCGACCGCCGGCTGGTCGGCTTCTACAGCGGCCCCTACGCCGTCTCCTCGGTGGAACTGCGCCGCACCCTGGCCGAGGAGCTCCCGGCCGGCATGATCCCCACCGCCCTGGTCTGGGTGGACCGGCTGCCGCTCAAGCCCAACGGCAAGGTCGACCGGGACGCCCTGGCCGCCCGGCGCGGCCGGACCCGCCCGGACGGCGACGTGCCCTACCGGGCGCCCGCCGACCCGGTCGAGCACCGGCTCACCGTGCTCTGGCAGGAGGTCCTCGACGTCGAACCGGTCGGTGTCGACGACGACTTCTTCGACCTCGGCGGGCACTCGCTGACCGCCAGCCGGATCACCCGGGAGATCACCGCCGAGTTCGAGGCGGTGATCCGGGCCCGGGCCTTCTACCTCAACCCCACCGTGGCCGGACTGGCGGACCACATCAGGACCCAGCGGCCGGAACTCGCCTCCGACGCCCCGACCGGGGCCGACCGGTGAGGATCACCGGCCCCGGCGACGACGGGCAGCGGGACGGGGCACCGGACCCGGAACTCGTCGACCTGAGCGACCCGCACTTCTACGCCACCGGCGACCCCCACGCGGTCTGGCGCCACTACCGCCACAAGGCCCCCGTCACCCGGCTCACCGTCCCGAGCGGCCGCGGCTACGTCTCCGTCACCGCCCACGCCGAGACCAGCACCGTGCTGCGCGACCACGCGCTCTACACCTCGCGGCGCGGCAACATGCTCTCCGTCCTCGGCGAACAGGACCCGGCGGCCGACCGGATGATGGTCGCCAGCGACCCGCCGATCCACGGCTACCTGCGCCGCCCCGTCGCCCAGGCGCTCTCCGCCCGCGAACTCGCCGCCCGCCGCCCGGCCATCCGCCGGATGGCCCGGCAGCTGCTGGCACCGCTGGCGAGCGGCGAACCCTGGGACCTGGCGGCCGCGATGACCGCCTTCCCGATGATGTTCACCGGCGCCCTGATGGGCCTGCCCGAGGCCGACTGGCCCGAACTGACCAGGCTCACCACCGTCGCGATCGCCCCCGCCGACCCCGCCTCCCGGGACGACTCCGGCGGCCACCAGCTGGTCTCCGCGCACCACGAACTCTTCGACTACTTCGCCGAGGTGGCCGCCGACCGCACCCCGCGCGAGGACCTGGTCGGGCTGCTCCAGCAGCTCACCGTCGGCGACCGCACGATCCGGCTCGACGAGGTCATCTACAACTGCTACAACGTGCTGCTCGGCGCCAACGTCACCGCGCCGCACGTCATCGCGACCACCGTCAACGCCCTGCTGGAGCACCCGGACCAGTACCGGCGGCTGCTCGACGGCGGGGCCACCGTCGCCTCCGCCGTCGAGGAGGGCCTGCGCTGGGCCTCCCCGGCCACCCACGCCATGCGCTACGCCACCGAGGACACCGTCCTCGGCGGCGAACCGGTGCGGGCCGGCGAGGCCGTGGTCGCCTGGCTGGGCTCGGCCAACCGCGACGAGACGGTCTTCGACGACCCGTACGTCTTCGACGTGGCGCGCACCCCCAACCGGCACGTCGCCTTCGGGTTCGGCGCGCACTACTGCGTCGGCGCCCCGCTCGCCCGGATCGCCCTCGGCGAGTTCTTCACCGAGGTCACCGAACTGGTCGAGCGCTTCGAACCGGCCGGCCCGGTCGCCCACCTGGCCTCCAACTTCATCGCCGGGATCAAGCACCTCCCGGTGACCGCCAGGCTGCGCCCCGGCGCCGCCCGGCAGCTCGCCGAGCCCGTCCCGGCGAGCTGATCCACCCCGCACCGTGCCGGAACGAGAGGACCTTCCCGCCGTGATCGAGATGCGCAGTGACACCTTCACACTGCCGACGCCCGAGATGCTCACCGCGATCACCGAGGCGGAGCTCGGCGACGACGTCTACGGCGAGGACCCGACGGTCAACGAGCTCGAACGCCGCACCGCCGAGCTGACCGGCAAGGAGGCCGCCTGCTTCTTCCCGAGCGGCACCATGGCCAACCTCGCCTCGATCATGGCCCACGCCCCGCGCGGCACCAAGGCCGTGGTCGGCGCCGAGAGCGACATCTGGCTGTACGAGGCGGGCGGCGCCGCGGTCTGCGGCGGGGTCGTCTACGAGCCGGTGCCCAACCAGGCCGACGGCACCATCGCGCTGGCGGACCTGGCCGCCGCCTTCCCGAAGGACCCGGACGACCCGCAGTTCGCGCTGCCCTCGCTGATCTGCCTGGAGAACACCCACAACCGCTGCGGCGGCGTGGTGCTGCCGCTCGACTACCTGGCCGAGGTGCGCCGGTTCGCCGACGAGCGCGGCGTCGCCGTGCACCTGGACGGCGCCCGGGTGGTCAACGCGGCGATCGCCGCCGGGGTGGAGGTCGCGGACATCACCGCGCACGTCGACTCGGTGCAGTTCTGCCTCTCCAAGGGCCTGGGCGCGCCGGTCGGTTCGATGGTGGCCGGCAGCGCGGAGTTCGTGGAGCGGGTCCGCCGGCTGCGCAAGATGCTCGGCGGCGGGATGCGCCAGGTCGGGCTGCTGGCGGCGGCCGCGCTGGTGGCACTGGACACCCGGGGCCGGCTGGCCGAGGACCACGCCAACGCCCGGCGGCTGGCCGAGGGCCTGGCGCTGCTGCCCGGCGTGGAGCTGGACGTGGACACCGTCGAGACCAACATCGTGATCTTCAAGGTCACCGACGAGCGCTTCGACTGGCGCAGCTTCGTCACCTCGGTGGCCCGGCACGGCCTGGCGGTCACCGAGTTCGGCCACGGCCGGATCCGCGCGGTCGTCCACAACGGGGTGAGCGCCGAGGACGTCACCGCCGCCGTCGCCGTGGTGGCCCGGGTCCTCAAGGACGGCCCGACGACCGACTGACCGCGCACGGCCCCGCTGGACGACGATGGCACCGCCCCGGAACGGGGGCGGTGCCATCGTGCGTCGCGGTCCGGTCAGAGCCGGTCAGAGCCGGTCAGAGCCGGTCAGAGCCGGTCAACCGGTCGTGGGGCGGTGGTCGCGCAGGGCCGCGCCCAACTCGGCCGCCAGCCCGGCCACGTACGGCTCCTGGAGCAGGGTGAGGTGGCCGCCCCGGGCCGGCCGGACGGTGAGGGAGCCGACGAAGGCCGCCCAGCCCTCGGCCGGCGGGACCGGCCAGTGCGACTCCGCCGCCTGGAAGAGCAGCGCCGGGCAGCGCACCGGGCGCGGCCGGTGGGCGACCAGGGCGGCGAGGTTGTGCCGGAGTGTCGCCAGGTGGCTGAGCAGGTCCTCGCGGTCGAGCGTCAGCAGCTCCACCGGCAGGTCCAGTTCGGGCAGCAGGGCCTCGACCTCGGCCGTCCACGGGGTGTCCGGGAAGCCGGGCCCGGCGGCCCGGAGCTTCTCGTCCAGCTCCCGGGCGATCTCGGCGCGCCCCGCCAGGTGCTCCCGGTACTCCGGCGTCGGCAGGCAGCTGTCGAACAGCGTCAGCAGCGCGGTCCGTTCGCCGGACTCCTCGATCAGCCGGGCGACCTCGGCCGCCACCACGCCGCCCATCGACCACCCGGCGAGCAGGTACGGGCCGGCGGGCCGGACGTCGCGGACCGCCCGCCGGAACGCCCGGGCCAGTTCGGGCAGGCCCTCGCCCGCCCGCGGCCGCCCGGCGGCCAGTGCGACGACCGAGACCTCGGGGCCGAGCGCGGCCGCCAGCCGGGCGTAGCCGTGGACGGTGTTGGAGATCTCCGGGAAGCAGAACAGGACGGGTGCCGGGGCCGGGCCCCGGCTCAGCCAGGTGACGGACACCTCGGGACCGTCGGCCCAGCGCTCGGTGCGGCCGCCCGCCGCCGCGGCCCGGGCGGCCGCCGCCGTCCGCGCCACGGTGGGGTTGCGCAGGATGTCGCCCGGGCCGACCGCGAGGTCGAGCCGGCGCAGCCTCCCGGCGATCCGCAGGCTCTTCACCGAGTCCCCGCCGAGGTCGAAGAAGTCGTCGTGGACGCCGACGGCGGCGAGGCCGAGGACCTCCGCCCAGACCGCGGCGACGGACTCCTCGACGGCCGTGCGGGGCGCGGCGTAGTCGGCGGCCAGCTCCGGCCGGGCCCGGCCGGGGGCCGGGAGGGCCCGGCGGTCGGTCTTGCCGTTGGGGGTGAGCGGCAGCCGGTCGAGGGTGACGAAGGCGGCGGGGAGCATGTGGGCGGGCAGGAAGGCGCCCAGGTGCTCGCGGAGCTCGGTGGTGGTGGGGGCCGTCCCGGCCTCGGTGGTCAGGTAGCTGACGAGCTGCCGGTCGCCGGGGTCGTCCTCGCGGACGACGGTGGTGCTGGCGGTGACGGCCGGGTGCTCCTGGAGGCGGGCGTCGATCTCGCCGGGCTCGATCCGGTGGCCGCGGATCTTGACCTGGTCGTCGCTACGGCCGAGGTACTCCAGGTCGCCGTCGGCACGGCGGCGGGCGAGGTCGCCGGTGCGGTAGAGCCGGGCACCCGGGGTGAAGGGGTCGGGGACGAACCGCTCGGCGGTCAGCGCCGGCCGGCCGAGGTAGCCGCGGGCCAGGCCCTCGCCGCCGATGTACAGCTCGCCCGGGACACCGATGGGGACGGGCCGTCCGGCCGGATCGAGGACGTACGCCCGGGTGTTGCCGAGCGGACGGCCGACGGGCGAGCCCGGGTCCGCCGCCAGGATGTCGGCGGGCCGGACGTCCCGCAGGGTGGCGTGCACGGTGACCTCGGTGATGCCGTACATGTTGGCGAGCCGGGTGCGGCCCTCGCCCATGAGCGCGTGCCAGCGGCCCAGTCGCGCGGGCCGGAGCGCCTCTCCGCCGAACACCACCAGGCGCAGTCGCAGCCGGGCGGCGCTCGCCGGGTCGAGCGCCTGCTGGAGCATCGCGAAGGCGGACGGGGTCTGGTTGAGCACCGTCACCTCCTGCCGGGCCAGCAGGTCGAGGAACTCGGCCGGACTGGTGGCGGTCGCCCGGTCGACCACGACCACCCGGCCGCCGGTGGTCAGCGGGCACCACAGCTCCCAGACGGAGAAGTCGAAGGCGAAGGAGTGGAAGAACGTCCAGGTGTCCTGCGGCCCGAAGCCGAACTCCGGGGCGGTCGCGGCGAACAGTCCGAGGACGTTGCGGTGGGTGATCTGGACGCCCTTGGGGGTGCCGGTGGATCCGGAGGTGTGGATCACGTAGGCGAGGTGGTCGGGCCGGGCGACGGGGTCGGGGTCGGTGCCGGGGTGGTCGGTCGTGGCGGGGTCGTCCAGCGCGAGGAGGGTGCCGTCGTACGGGCCCAGGCGGTCCGCGAGGTGGGCGTCGTGGAGCACGACGGCGGTGCCGGTGGAGAGGAGCAGGTGGGTGAGGCGTTCGGTGGGGTGGGCTGGGTCCAGCGGGAGGTAGGCGGCGCCGGACTTGAGGACGGCGAGCAGGACGACGACCAGCTCGGGCCCGCGCTCGGCGCAGACCCCGACGGTGGTGTCCGGCCGGGCGCCGAGGCCCCGGAGGCGGTGGGCGAGCCGGTTGGCCCGCTCGTTGAGCTCGCGGTAGCGCAGCCGCCGGTCGCCGTGCACCAGCGCGACGGCGTCCGGCCGCGCGCGGGCCTGCTCCTCGACCAGCTGGTGGACGGTGCGGCCCTGTGGGCGGGGTGCGGCGGTGTCGTTGCCGTCCCGCAGGAGCCGGTGGCGCTCCTCGGGGCCGAGCAGGTCGAGGTCGTCCAGCCGGGCGTCCGGGGCGGCGACCAGGGCGTCGAGCAGGTTCTCGAAGTGCCCCGCCATCCGTTCGACCGCGGCCCGGTCGAACACGCCGCGGTCGTACGAGAACCGGACTCCCAGCTCCCGGCCCGCGTAGGCGACCAGGGTGAGCGGATAGCCCGTGTTCTCCACGCTGAGGAGGGTCTCGACGGCCAGCTCGTCCGGCCGCCCCGGCTCCGCGGCGGCCGGGTAGTTCTCGAACACCAGGATCGACCGGAACAGCGGCGAGCCCTTCGGCAGCCCGCTCCGGCCCTGGATCTCCGACAGCGCCCCGAACTCGTACTGCCGGTACTCGGCCTGCTGCCGCTGCACCTGGCGCAGCCACGCCGACACCCGTTCCCCGCCGGGCACCCGGAGCCGGACCGGCAGGGTGTTGATGAACATCCCCACCATCGACTCCGCGCCGGCCAGGGTCGGCGGCCGCCCGGCCACGGTGGTGCCGAACAGCACGTCCTCGCCGTTGCCGTACCGGCTGAGCAGCAGCGCCCAGGCGGCCTGCACCAGGACGTTCACCGTCACCCGGCTGCGCTGGGCGAACTCGCGCACCCGCGCGCACCGCGCCTGGTCCAGCACCAGCTCGTGGGCGGCGAAGCCGGTCCGCCCGGTCGGCCCGTCCACCCCGAGCCGGGTCGGCTCCGCGAAGCCCGCCAGGTACGACTGCCAGAACTCCCGGGCCGCCGCCTTCGGTTGGGCGTCCAGCCAGGCGATGTAGCGGGAGTACGGCACGGGCGCGGGGAGCCGGGCCGGGACGCCGCGCAGCGCCGCCCGGTACAGCTCGGCGAACTCCCGCCGGAGCAGCGGGAGGCTCCAGCCGTCGAGCAGCAGGTGGTGGAAGGTCCACAGCAGCCAGTGCCGGCCGGGGGCGACCGCGACCAGGGTCAGCCGGAACAGCGGGGCCGCGGTGAGGTCGAGGCCCGCCGCGCGGTTCTCCCGCAGCAGCCCGTCCAGGCGGGCGCGCTGCTCGGTGTCCGGGTGGGCCCGCCAGTCGAGTTCGGCGAGCGGCAGTTCGACCCGCCGCTGCACGACCTGCAGCGGCTCGGGCAGGTCCTCCCAGAGGAAGACGCTGCGCAGCGCCGTGTGGCGGTCCAGGAGCTGCTGCCAGGCCTGCCGGAACGCCGAGCGGTCCAGCGGTCCCGACAGCTCGTCCACCGTCTGCACCAGGTACGGCTGTTCGCCGCCGGAGTCGTCGACGGAGTGGAAGAGCATCCCGGCCTGGAGCGGGGAGAGCCGGTGGATGTCCTCGACGTTGTGCTGGGTCATCAGGAGAACCTCTTGAGGATGGCGGCCAGATCCGATGCTTCGAGGTCGGCCAGGGGGAAGTCGTGGACGGTGGGGGCGGCGGGGCCGGCGCCCTCGGAGGCGGCGGCGACCAGCGCGGTGAGCGTGCGCTCCATCGCGTCCACCAGGCCCTGGGCGGTCTCCCGGTGGTGGACGGCGGGCGCGTAGCCGATGTCGATCCGCAGCCGCCCGTCGAGCACGCTGCCGGTCACCTGGAGCAGGTGGCCGCGCCGCATCGACGGGTCGAGTTCGCCGGCCCGCAGCAGGTCGGGGTCGGCGTAGCCGCCCAGACCGGGCAGCTCGCGGTCGAACTGGCCGAGGTAGTTGAAGCTGATCTCCGGTGCCGGGCGGCCCAGCGCCTCCCGCGCCCCGGGGGCACCCAGGTGGCGCAGGATCCCGTACCCGACGCCGCGTCGGGGCACCCGGGCGAGCTGGTCGCGGACGGCACCCGCCTGCCGGGCGGGCCCGGCGCCGGGCTCCCGGTGCAGGGCGACCGGGAAGACGCTGGTGAACCAGCCGACCGTGCGGGAGAGGTCGACCTCGGGGAAGAGGTCCTCCCGGCCGTGGCCTTCGAGGTCGACGTGCACGGTGTCGCGGCCGGTCCAGCCGGCCACGGCCTCGGTGAGGGCGGTGAGCAGCACGTCGTTGATCTGGGTGCCGAGGGCGCGGGGCACCTGGCGCAGCAGGGCCTCGGTGGACTCCTCGGTCAGCCGGAGGGTGACGGACTCCTCGGCGGCGACGGTGTTGCCGTCGTCGTCGGTTCGGCCGTCGGCGTCGTCGGCGTCGTCGGCTCGTGCGGTGCGGTCGCGGGGCAGCGGGACGGGCGGCGGTGCGGCGGTCCAGTACGCCAGCTCGTCCGTGGCGGCCGGGGAGAGGGCGTACTCGGTCAGCCTCCGTGACCAGGCACGGAAGGAGGTCGTCTTGGCGGGCAGCAGCACCTCCCGGCCCGCGGCCAGCGCGGCGTACGCGGTGCCGAGGTCCTCCAGCAGGATCCGCCAGGAGACGCCGTCCACGACCAGGTGGTGGACGACGACCAGCAGCAGCCGGCCGCGGGCCCCGCCGAGGTCGAACAGCGCGCCGCGGGCCAGCGGGCCTTCGGCGATGTCCAGTCCGCGCTGCAGTGCGTCGGCCGACCGCTGGAGCCGGTCGGTCAGTTCGGCGTCCGGGACGGCCGAGAGGTCCACGTCGCTCAGCAGCTGCTCGGGGTCGGCCGGTAGGCCGTGCCGGGCGGGCCCGGCGCCGTCCCGCGGGAAGCGCAGGCGCAGCGCGTCGTGGTGGTCGACCACCGCTGCCAGCGCGGGCCGCAGCAGTTCCGGGGCGAGGCCGGCCACGTCGAGCAGGACCGACTGGTTGAAGTGGTCCGGTCGGACGGGCCGCTGGTCGAACAGCCAGTGCTGGACGGGCGTCAGCGGGACGTCCCCGGCCACCCGGCCCTGCTCGGCGTCGACCGCGCCGGCCTGGTGCTGGTGGGCGGCGATCTCGGCCACCGTCTCGTACTGGAAGATCATCCGGGGGGTCAGCCGCAGACCGAAGCGCTTGGCCTTGGCGATCACCTGCATGCCCAGGATCGAGTCCCCGCCGAGCTCGAAGAAGTTGTCGTGGATGCCGACGGTGGCGAGGCCGAGGACTTCTTCCCAGATCCGGGCGAGGGCTTGTTCGGCGGGGGTGGCGGGTGCGGTGAAAGCGGTGTCGAGGTCGGGGCGGGTGTGGTCGGGGGCGGGCAGGGCGCGGCGGTCGATCTTGCCGTTGGGGGTGAGCGGGAGGCGGTCGAGGGTGAGGAAGGCGGCGGGGAGCATGTAGTCGGGCAGGTGGCGGCGCAGGTGCTCGCGGAGTTCGGTGGTGGTGGGCGGGGTGGGTGAGCTGGTGGTGAGGTAGGCGACGAGCCGCTTGTCCCCGGGGGTGTCCTCGCGGACGACGGTGGTGCCGGCGGTCACGGCCGGATGCTGCTGGAGGCGGGCGTCGATCTCGCCGAGCTCGATCCGGTGGCCGCGGATCTTGACCTGGTCGTCGGTGCGGCCGAGGAAGTCGAGGGTGCCGTCGGGGCGGTAGCGGGCGAGGTCGCCGGTGCGGTAGAGCCGGGCGCCTGGGGACGTCGCGTACGGGTCGGGGAGGAAGCGGTCGGCGGTGAGGGCGGGTTGGTGGTGGTAGCCGCGGGCCAGGCCGTCGCCGCCGATGTAGAGCTCGCCGGTGACGCCGATCGGGACGGGGCGTCCGGCCGGGTCGAGGACGTGGATGCGGGTGTTGTCGATCGGCCGCCCGATCGTGACGGTGCTCCCCTGACGGGTCGACAGCAGGGCGGTGGAGGTGATGGTCGCGCTCTCGCTCGGCCCGTAGACGTTGACCAGGCTCTTGTCCGGGTGCAGCCCCTGGAAGGCGTTGACGTGGGTGGGGGAGAGCGCCTCGCCGCCGACCAGGACGTGGCGGGCCGTGGCGAAGGCCTGCGGAGCGTTGTCCATCAGGGCGTTGAACAGGGCGGTGGTGAGGAGGAGGACGGTGGGTCGGTGGGTGTGGATGTCGTGGGTGGCGGTTTCGGTGGTGGTGCGGCCCGGGGCGGCGACGGTGAGGGTGGCGCCGGTGGTGAGGGGGGTCCAGATCTCGTAGCTGGAGGCGTCGAAGGCGATGGAGTTGAGGTGGAGGAAGACGTCGTCGGGGGTGGTGTCGGTGATGCGGGTGTTGTGGGTGAGGCGTAGGACGGCCTGGTGGGTGATCTGGACGCCCTTGGGGGTGCCGGTGGAGCCGGAAGTGTAGATCACGTAGGCGAGGTTCTGCGGACTGACGGGGTGGCCGGGATCGGTGGCCGGCCGGTCGGCCGTGGCCGGATCGTCCAGCGGGATCAGGGTGCCGCCGAAGGAGGCCGCCAGTCCGGTCTGGTGGGGGTGGTGGAGCACGACGGCGGTGCGGGTGGAGGTCAGGAGGTGGGTGAGGCGTTCGGTGGGGTGGGTGGGGTCGAGGGGGAGGTAGGCGGCGCCGGCTTTGAGGACGGCGAGCAGGCCGATGACGAGTTCGGGGCTGCGTTCGGCGCAGATGCCGACGGTGGTGTCGGGGTGGACGCCGGATTCCCGGAGTCGGTGGGCGAGTTGGTTGGCACGCTCGTTGAGCTCGCGGTAGCTGAACCGTCGTTCGCCCTGGACGAGGGCGATGGCGTCGGGGCGTTCGGCGGCGTGCTGTTCGACGAGTTGGTGGACGGTGCGGTCGTGGGGGTAGGGCGCGGTGGTGTCGTTCCAGTCCTGGAGGATGCGGCGGCGCTCGTCCGGGCTGAGGAGGTCGAGGTCGTCGAGGCGGGCGTCGGGGTCGGTGGTGACGGCGGTGAGCAGGTGCTGGAAGTGGGTGGCCAGTCGCTCGATGGTCGACGCGTCGAACAGGTCGGTGCTGTAGGTGAAGTCGACGGTCAGGCCGGTGTCGGACTCGGTGGCCGTGACCGTGAGGTCGAACTTGGCGACGTCGTCGCCGAGCGGGAGGGTGCGGACGTCCAGGCCGGGGAGCTGCCAGCTGTCGAGGGTGGCGTCCTGGACGGTGAGCATGGTTTGGAAGAGGGGGGTGCGGCTGAGGTCGCGTTGGGGGGCGAGTTCGGCGACCAGGCGTTCGAAGGGGAGGTCCTGGTGGGCGTAGGCGTTGAGGGCGGTGTCGCGGGTCCGGTTGAGGACTTCGCGGAGGGTGGGGTTGCCGGTGAGGTCGGCGCGGAGGACGAGGGTGTTGACGAAGAAGCCGATGAGGTCTTCGGTTTCGGAGCGGTTGCGGTTGGCGACGGGGGTGCCGACGGCGATGTCGTGGTGGCCGGTGTAGGTGCGGAGGAGGATCTGGTAGATGGCCATCAGGGTCATGAAGGTGGTGACGCCGTGGTCCTGGCCGAGTTTGTGCAGGGCGGTGGCGAGGCCGTCCGGAAGGGTGAGGGTGTGGGTGGCGCCTCGGCTGCTGCGGACGGCGGGGCGGGGGCGGTCGGTGGGCAGCTCCAGCGGCTCCAGCCCGGCGAGTTGCTCCCGCCAGTAGGCCGCCTGACCCCCCAGTACCTCGCCCTGGAGCCACCGGCGCTGCCAGAGGGCGAAGTCGGCGTACTGCAACGGGAGTTCGGGCAGCCCCTTCGCCCGGTCGGCTCCGTCAGGGCGGTCGGGGCGGTCGGGGCGGTCGGCCAGGAGGGCGCCGTACAGCTCCTCCAGCTCCCGGATGACGATGCGGTAGGACCAGCCGTCGGTGACGATGTGGTGCATCGCTAGCAGGAGCACGTGTTCCTGCGGGGCGAGACGGAACAGGCGCGCGCGGGCGAGCGGACCGTGTTCGAGGTCGAACGGCAGGGCCGCCTCGTCCGCCAGGGCCTGGGCGAGGCGGGCGTCGTCCCAGTCGCCCGCCTCGATGCCGACCAGCGGCAGCTTGCCGGTCCGGTCGATGACCTGGACGGGGGTGGCGTCGGCGCCCAACGGGAAGCGAGTGCGCAGGACTTCGTGGCGGGCGACGAGCTGCCGAAGGGCGGTGCCGAGCGCCGACCGGTCCAGGTCGCCTAGCAGGTGCAGGGCGACGGGGACGGTGTAGGCGTTGCTGTCCGGCTCCATCTGGTCGAGGAACCAGAGGCGTTCCTGGGCGTACGAGAGCGGGATGGCGGCGGGGCGTTCGGCCGCTTCGACGGGCGGTGCGCCGGCGGCCTGCGGTTCGCCGAGGGTGGTGGCGAGTTGGGCGATGGTGGGGGTCTCGAAGAGGGCGCGGACGGGGAGTTCGTGGCCGAGTTCGGTGCGCAGGCGGGAGGTGACGCGGGTGGCGAGGAGGGAGTGTCCGCCGAGGTCGAAGAAGTTGTCGTGGATGCCGACGGTGGTGAGGCCGAGGATGTCGGTCCAGATCCGGGCGAGGGCTTGTTCGTTGGGGGTGGTGGGTAGGGCGAAGGCGGTGTCGAGGTCGGGGCGGGTGTGGTCGGGGGCGGGCAGGGCGCGGCGGTCGATCTTGCCGTTGGGGGTCAACGGCAGTTCGTCGAGGGTGAGGAAGGCGGCGGGGAGCATGTAGTCGGGCAGGTGGCGGCGCAGGTGCTCGCGGAGCTCCGAAGTGCTCAATGGGGTAATGGAGTTACTGGTCAGGTAGGCGACGAGTCGCTTGTCGCCGGGGGTGTCCTCGCGGACGACGGTGGTGCCGGCGGTGACGGCCGGGTGCTCCAGCAGCCGGGCGTCGATCTCGCCGGGTTCGATGCGGTGGCCGCGGATCTTGACTTGGTCGTCGGTGCGGCCGAGGAAGTCGAGGGTGCCGTCGGGGCGGTAGCGGGCGAGGTCGCCGGTGCGGTAGAGCCGGGTGCCGGGGGTGGTCGCGTACGGGTCGGGGAGGAAGCGGTCGGCGGTGAGGGCGGGTTGGTGGTGGTAGCCGCGGGCCAGGCCGTCGCCGCCGAGGTACAGCTCGCCGGTGACGCCGATCGGGACGGGACGCCCGGCCCGGTCCAGGACGTACGCCCGGGTGTTGTCGAGCGGTCGTCCGATCGGCACCGGTTCCTCCCACGACCCCGAACGGCAGTCGTAGGAGGTGGCGTTGATCGTCGCCTCGCTCGGACCGTAGAGATTGCGGAACTCCGCGCCGCCGAGGGAGTCCCGGACCTTCCGGGCGACGGTGGCCGGCAGCACCTCGCCGCCGCACAGCACGACGCGCAGGGAGGCGGACAGGCGCTGGACGTCGGGGACTTCGAGGTAGCGCTGGAGCAGGCTCGGGACGAAGTTGAGCACGGTCGTCCCGGTCTCGTGCACCGTGCGGGCGAGCAGTGCCGGATCCCGCTCCGCGCCGGGCGGGGCGATCACCAGGGTCGCCCCGCTGATCAGGGTGGTGACGAACTCCCAGGCCGAGACGTCGAAGGCGAAGGGCGTCTTCAGGAGCACCCGGTCCTCGGCCGACACGGCGAGCGACTCGGCCATGCCCGCGCAGGTGTTGAGCGCGGAGCGGTGGGTGATCTGGACGCCCTTGGGGGTGCCGGTGGATCCGGAGGTGTGGATCACGTAGGCGAGGTTGTCGGGCCGGACGTCGACGGCCGGGTCGGTGGCGGGGCGGGTGGCGGTGGCGGGGTCGCCGAGTGCGATGAGGGTGCCGTCGTACGGGCCCAGGCGGTCCGCGAGGTGGGCGTCGTGGAGGACGACGGCGGTGCGGGCGGTGGCGAGGATCCGGGTGAGGCGTTCGGTGGGGTGGGTGGGGTCGAGCGGGAGGTAGGCGGCGCCGGCCTTGAGGACGGCGAGCAGGCCGATGACGAGTTCGGGGCCGCGCTCGGCGCAGACGCCCACCGCGGAGTCCGTGCGGACCCCGGACTCCCGCAGCCGGTGGGCGAGTCGGTTGGCGCGCTCGTCGAGTTCGCGGTAGCCGATCTCCTGGTCGCCGTGGACGAGGGCGATCGCGTCCGGCCGCACCCGGGCCTGTTCCTGGACCAGCTGGTGCACGGTGCGGTCGTGGGGGTGGGGCGCGGCGGTGTCGTTCCACTCGTGCAGGATGCGGTGGCGTTCCTCGGGGCCCAGGAGGTCGAGGTCGTCCACCCGGGCGTCGGGGTCGGTGGTGAGGACCCGCAGGACGTTCTGGAAGTGGACGGCCAGCCGCTCGATCGTCGCCGGGTCGAACAGCTCGGTGCTGTAGGTGAAGTCGACGGTCAGGCCGGTGTCGGACTCGGTGGCGTTGATCGTGAGGTCGAACTTGGCGGCGGTGTCGTCCAGCGGAAGGGTGCGGACGTCGAGGCCGGGGAGCTGCCAGGTGCCGGTGGCGGCGCTCTGGACGCCGAGCATGGTCTGGAAGAGCGGGGTGCGGCTGAGGTCGCGGTGGGGGGCGAGTTCGGCGACCAGGCGCTCGAAGGGGAGGTCCTGGTGGGCGTGGGCGCCGAGGGTGCTCTCACGGGTCCGGTCCAGGACCTCGCGGACGGTCGGGTTGCCGCTGAGGTCGGTCCGGACCACCACGGTGTTGACGAAGAACCCGACCAGGTCCTCGATCTCGGAGCGGTTGCGGCCGGCGAAGGGGGTGCCCACGGCGATGTCCCGGCGGCCGGTGTAGGCGGCCAGCAGGATCTGGTGGGTGGCCAGCAGAGCGATGTAGGTGGTGGTCCCCGGAGTCCGGGTGAGTGCGTGGAGCGCGGTGGCGAGGTCCTCCGGCAGGGTGATGCTGTGGGAGGCGCCGCGGGTGCCGCGGACGGCGGGGCGGGGGCGGTCGGTGGGCAGGTCCAGTGGCTCCAGCCCGGCCAGCCGGTCACGCCAGTAGGCGAGGTGTTCCGCCGCCGGCTCCCCTTGCCGTCGGCGGCGCTGCCAGATCGCGAAGTCCGCGTACTGCACCGGGAGTTCGGGCAGTGGATCGCCTTCGCCGAGCCGGAAGGCGCCGTACAGCTCCTCCAGCTCCTGGGAGAGGACCCAGGACGACCAGCCGTCGGTGACGATGTGGTGCATGGTCAGCAGCAGCACGTGCTCCTGCGGCCCGCGCCGGAGGAGGGAGGCCCGGGCGAGCGGGCCGCGGGCGAGGTCGAAGGGCCGGTAGGCCTCCCGGTGCAGCGCTTCGGAGAGCCGGGCGTCGTCCCAGCCGGCCGCGTCGACGGGGGTGAGCGGGAGCTCGCCGCGCGGGTCGACGACCTGGACGGGTGCGCCGTCCGGGCCTTCGGTGAACCGGGTGCGCAGGATCTCGTGCCGGTCCACGAGCCGGTCCAGGGCCCGGGCCAGGGCCGCCCGGTCGAGCTCGCCGCGCAGGTGCAGGGCGACGGGGACGGTGTAGGCGGTGTTGCCTGGGTCCATCCGGTCGAGGAACCAGAGGCGTTCCTGGGCGTACGAGAGCGGTGCCGAGCCGGTCCGCTCCTCCCGCCGAACCGTGGAGACGTCCACGTCCGCGTCCACGTCCGCGTCCACCACCTCGCTCGCGATGTCCCGGCGGGGCAGGGGGGAGTTCTCATCGTCGAGGAGCATGTCGTGTCCACTTCATGGAGGGTTCTGTGGATGGTCTCGTGATCGGAGGAGCGGGCGGGCGGCGTCGGCCGGTGGCGGCGCGCGGCCCACGCGGTCATGGACTCCGGGCCCGCGCCGTCAGGGCCTCGGGGCCCGCGCGGTGGCGGGCCCGGAGGGCCCCGGCCGTGCCGTGCGGTCAGGAACGGACGTCCAGCGCCGTCGCGTCGTGGTTGAGGAAGAACTCGGGGCGCGGGTTCGCCCACTCCGCCGGAGCGTTGCCCACCGTGTTGTAGCTGATCAGTGCGAGCGTCCGGGGCTGGCCGGACCGGTTGGGCGAGGAGCCGTGCACGATGTTGCTGCTGAACAGCACCACCGTCCCGGCGGGCCCGGTCGCCCGGTGGACGCCGTGCTCCTCGGCGAGTTCCTCGGCCACGGCGGGCGGGATCGAGTGCGACAGGTTGGCGGAGACGATGGCCGACCAGTTGTCGTCCGCACGGCTCGCGCTGTCCGCCCGCTGTTCCTCGGCGGTCTCGTACCTGGTCGCGACGGCGTGGCTGCCGGGGATCAGCTGGAGCGGGCCGTTCTCCTCGGTGACCTCGTCCAGGAAGACGGCCGCGGTGAGCGCGTCGGGTGCGGGCATGCCGTCCTCCCGCTGCCAGAAGGTGAAGTCGCGGTGCCACTCCCAGCGGTCACCGGTGTTGGCGGCCTTCGGGTTGATCTTCCACTGGTAGACGTACATGTCCTCGCCCAGCAGCGTCCGTGCCGCGCGGGGGAGGAGCGTCTCCTCGCTGACGGTGCGCCAGGGGGCGTCCTTGCGGTGCAGGCCGTAGACGGCGCGGACGGTGCTGCCGTCCTGCTCGAAGAAGCGCTGCGGGCCGTCCTCGGCGAGGAGGGCGGGGAGCGCCCGGCGGATCTCCTGGAGGAGCTGGTCGGGGATCAGGGCGGGGAGGACGACGAAGCCGTCCCGGCGGTACCGCTCAAGGATTCCGTCGAAGTCGACATCGGGTTCGGTCATGGCACGACACTCCTGCGTCGGTGGGTGGGCGCACGTCGGTGTGCGGGTTCAACACAGTGTCACCGGCCGCTCGTGGCGGCGCTGTCCAGCAGCGCGGCCAGCTCGGCCACCGTGGGGGTCTCGAAGAGCGCGCGGAGCGGCAGTTCGACGCCCAGCTCCGAGCGGATCCGGTTGATCAGCCGGGTGGCCAGCAGCGAGTGCCCGCCGAGGTCGAAGAAGCTCCGGTCGACGTCGATGTCCGGCCTGCGCAGGACCTTGGCGAAGACCGCGCTCAGCCGCCGTTCGGTCTCGCTGGTGAAGTCCCTCGGGGTGGAGGGGGGTTCGGCCCCGGGCGCGGGGAGGGCGGCCCGGTCGAGCTTGCCGTTCGGGGTCAGCGGCAGCCGGTCGAGCCACACGTAGGACGCGGGCAGCATGAAGGAGGGCAGTGTGCGGGACAGGTGCTGTCGCAGCTCCGCCGGAGTCGGGGCGGGGACGGCGGCGGGGTCGACAGCGCGATCGGGGGCGGCCGGGGCCGGGACGAGGTAGCCGACCAGGGTCTTCCCGCCGGGCCGGTCCTCCCGCGCCAGCACCGCCGCCCGGGCCACGGCCGGGTGCCGGGTCAGGGCCTCCTCGATCTCCCCGGGCTCCACCCGGAAGCCCCGGATCTTGACCTGGTGGTCCGCCCGGCCGAGGAAGGCCAGGGTTCCGTCGGGCAGCCACTGGGCCAGGTCGCCGGTGCGGTACATCCGCGAACCGGGCGGCCCGAACGGGTCGGGCAGGAAGCGCTCCGCCGTCCGGTCGGGCCGGCCCGCGTAGCCCCGGGCGACGCCGGCTCCGGCCAGGTGGACTTCTCCGACCACGCCGTACGGGACCAGGCGCAGGCCCGGATCCAGCAGGTACACCCGGGTGTTGGCGATCGGGCCGCCGATCGGGGCGGTGGCCGGCCAGCCGGTGCTGTCCGGCGCCGTGCTGTACGCGGTGACGGCGTGGGTCTCGGCCGGCCCGTAGACGTTGTGCAGCCGCCGGCCGGTGTCGGGGTGGTGGAAGGCGCGGGTCCGGGCGCTGGTGGTCAGCGCCTCGCCGCCCTGGTAGACGGTGCGCAGCGGGGTGAGGGCCCGTCCGTGCTCCTCGGCCGCCTCGTACAGGGCCTCGATCACCGAGGTGGGTGCGAACAGCTCGTCGACCTCGTACCGCTCGATCCACGCGGCCAGGTCCTCCGGGCTGCGGCGGATCGCGTCGGTGGGGACGACCAGGGTCTTGCCCGTCACCAGGGTGGTGAGGATCTCCTGGACGGACGCGTCGAAGCCGATCGCGCAGAACTGGGCGGTCCTGGTGCCGGGGCCGCCGGGGAAGGCGGCGCGGTGCCAGGCCAGCAGGTTGAGCAGGCCGGCGGCGGGCATCAGGACGCCCTTGGGGGTGCCGGTCGAGCCCGAGGTGTAGATCAGGTAGGCGGACTGCTGCGGGTGCAGCGGGGCGGTGCGGTCGCGGTCCTCGGGGTCGCGGTCCGGTCGCTGCGCGAGTTCCGCGGCGGTGTCGGCGGTGTCCGTCCGCAGCTGGGGGACGCCGTTCGGCAGGGCCGGCGCGGTGTCGGCGTGGGTGAGGGCGAGGACGGGGCGCGCGTCGCCGAGCAGGTGGACGATCCGCTCGGGCGGGTAGTCCGGGTCGACCGGCAGGTAGACCGCCCCGGTCTTGAGCACCGCCAGCAGGCCGACGAACATGTCCGGGGAGCGCGGCAGCAGCAGCGCGACCACCCGTTCCGGCCCGGCGCCCCGGGCGATCAGCGCGTGGGCGAGCCGGTTGGCACGGCGGTTCAGCTCCGCGTAGCCGAGTGCCTCGCCCTCGTACAGCAGCGCCGCGGCGGCCGGGGTGCGGGCGGCCTGGTCCTGGAAGAGCTCGGGGACGGTACGCGGGGGCGGCGCGAGCTGCTCGCCGGTGCCGGTGGCCAGCAGCAGGGCGCGCTCCGCCGCGGAGACCGTGGGGAGGTCGGCGACGGGCCGGTCCGGGTCGGCCACGGCGGCGGTCAGCACCTCCAGGTAGTGCTCCGCCAGTCGCCGGACCCGGTCGCGGTCGAAGAGCTCGGTGGCGTAGACGAAGCGGCAGACCAGGCCGGTCGGGCGCCGCTCGACCTGGACCTCCAGGTCGAAGCGGGTGCTGCACCCGGCGATCTCGACGAACCCGGTGCTCAGGGCCGTTCCGGGCGCTCCGGGGGCGGGGGAGTCGTGGAGGTCCGTGTAGGTGCAGAGGACCTGGAAGGGCGCGGCGCCGGTCCGCTCCCGCCCAGCGGCGACGGCCTCGACCACCTGGGCGAAGGGGACGGCCTCGTGGTCCTGCGCCGCTGCCACCGTGCTGCGGGTGCGGCGCAGCAGCTCCCGGACGTCGGGGGAGCCGGCCAGGCTGGTGCGCAGGGCCACCGTGTTGGCGAAGAAGCCCACGACGCCGTGGAACTCGGGCTGCCGCCGGTTGGCGACCGGCGTGCCGACCACCAGGTCCGTGCCGCCGGTGCGGTGCGACAGCACGACGTTCAGGACGGCCGCCGCCAGCATGAAGGGGGTGACTCCCTCGGCCCGGCAGAGCTCGCCGACGCGGGCGGTGAGCGGTGGCGGCAGTTCGAGCAGGACGGCGTCGCCCGCGAAGCTCGGCCGCGCGGGCCGGGGGCGGTCGGTGGGCAGGTCGAGCCCGGGGAGCGGGCCGCGCAGCTGCTCCTGCCAGTACCGCAGGCCGTCCCGGAACCCGCCCTCGTCGACGGCCGCGCGTTCCCGGCGCGCGTGGTCGGCGAAGGTGGCGGTCAGCGGCGGGAGTTCGGCGGCGGAGCCGGTGGTCAGGCCGTCGTAGAGCGTCCACAGTTCGGCGAGGAGGACCCGCTCGGACCAGCCGTCGATCACGCTGTGGTGGACGTTCAGCAGGAGGACGTGCCGCTCGGGTTCCGTGCGCAGGAGCGCGGCCCGGACCAGGAGTTCGCCGTCGAGGGTGAAGGGCCGACGGGCCTCGGCGGTCAGCAGGCGGCCGAGCTCGGCCGCCCGGGCGGCCGGGTCGGCGCCCTCGACGGTGCGGTACGGGACGTCGAACTCCGGTGCGGAGACGGTCTCCTGGACGAGCTCCCGGCCGTCGAAGGTGAAGCGGGTCCGCAGCGCCTCGTGTCGGCGGACCAGGTCGCGGACGGCGGTGGTGAGGGCCTCGGGCCGGAGCGGGCCGTCGATCCGGACGGCGATCGGGACGTTGTAGGCCGCGTTGCCGCCGTGCAACCGGTCGAGGAACCACAGGCGTTGCTGGGCACTCGACGCGGGAATCGGTCCGGTGGCCGGAAGGTGTTCGACCGTCGGTTTTCCCGTCGTGGTCCTACGGTTTTCGCGTAGGCGTCGAAGGAGTTCGTTCTCGGAATTCACGCCGCACCCCCGTGTCGACGGCACTGTGTCAATCGACGTGCCCGGCCTCATGGTTGTGGAAGTTCGTAGGGGGCCGGGAGAGTGTGTCCGCGACGGCCCCGTTGTCGATCAATCGTCGAGTCTGCCAGGAACCGGGGAGGTTCGGTAGCCCGAGTTTTCCCCGAACGGTATTGCCCCGTCGGGAAACTCGCCGGAATCGCGCCGTACCGGCGCAGGGGCCGACGAGAGGTGAGATATTGTCATGAACTGGACATCGGGGCGGGATGATCGCCCATGGATCTTGTTCCCGGGGCCCGCCCCGTTGCAGGATCGCTCTGTCGACGCAGTCCGCACCGTACCCGACGATGGGGGATCCATGCTCTCCGCAGACGACGCGCCGACGGTCCACCGGATGGTGGAGGCCCAGGTCGGCCGCACCCCGGACGCGCTCGCGGTGGTCAGCGGGCCGGACCGGACGACCTACCGGCAGCTGAACGCGCGGGCCGACCGGCTGGCCCGGGCCCTGCGGGCCCGCGGCGTCACCCCCGGCAGCCACGTCGCGGTGGCCGTCGAACGCGGCACCGGCCTGGTCGCGGCGCTGCTGGCGGTGCTCAAGGCGGGCGCCGCCTACCTGCCGCTCGACCCCTCGTACCCGGACGGGCGGCTGCGCTTCATGGTCGAGGACGCCGAAGCCGCCGTTCTGGTGACCGACCGTCATCACAGCGGCCGGGCCTGGGCCGAGGGCCTCCCGGAACTCCTGCTGGAGGACCTGGACGGGCCGCAGCACACCGATGACCCGGACGAGCCGGACGGCGGGGCCTGCCTCGACGGCCTCGCCGGACCCGACGACCTCGCCTACCTGATCTACACCTCGGGCTCCACCGGCCTGCCCAAGGGCGTGATGGTCCGGCACGCCGGCGTGGTGAACTTCCTGGCCGACATGGTCGAGCGGTTCGCGCTGGGCCCCGAGGACCGGTTCTTCGCGATCACCACCGTCTCCTTCGACATCGCCGTGCTGGAGATCTTCGGGCCGCTGGTCAGCGGTGGCACCGTGGTGCTGGCCGGGCGTGAACTGGTGCACGACCCGCGGCGGCTGGCCGAGGCGGTGCGGGGCTCGGCGGCGACCCTGCTGCAGTCCACGCCCTCGCTGCTGCGCCTGCTCGTCCCCGAGCTCCGGGAGCGGGTGCCGGGCCTGCGGGTCGTCGTCGGCGGCGAGGCGCTGACCGCCGAACTGGCCGGGGCGCTGGCCGGCGTGGCGTCCGCCGTCACCAACGTCTACGGGCCCACCGAGACGACCGTCTGGGCCACGGCCTGGGAGGTCGACCCCGGCGGCGGCCGGGTGTCGATCGGCCGCCCGATCCGCGGCACCGACGTGCTGGTGGTGGACGAGGCGGGTGCCGCCGTCCCCGACGGCACCCCGGGCGAGCTGTGGATCGGCGGGGCCGGGGTCGCCCGCGGCTACTGGCGGCGGCCCGGGCTGACCGCCGAGCGGTTCGTGCCGCACCCCGGCGCGCCGCGGGCGGGGGCGCCCCCCCCCCGCCCCCCACCGGCCGGTGCACCCCCGCCCCCCGCACCTCCGCCCCCCCGCCCCCCGGACCGCACCCCCGCGGCGGCCCCCC